>JBGPPC010000017.1:0-24537 GCA_041488355.1 Gammaproteobacteria bacterium | reverse complement strand
GGGCCGTGGTGATCTCGAGCGGTTTCTCGAGCAGCACGTGCTTGCCTGCCGCTGCGCAACGCTTCACGAGTTCCAGGTGCGTGTTCGGCGGCGTGAGCAGCGCCACTGCACCGATGGAAGGATCCTCGAGGATCGTCTCCAGCCGCTCGCATTGCGGGAATGGGTACTGGGCAGCGAACTTGGCGCGGCGCGCCGCGCTCGGGCTGTAGGCAAATGCGACCTCGACGCGATCGGCCAGATCCAGCGCGCTCTTCGCGTGTGGCGTCACCGCCATGCCGAGTCCCACGAGCGCGATGCGTGTTCTTTCCAGGGATGGCTCCTTGTCAAGCACTACGTAAACCGCAACCAGATTTGGGGGCCGTCACTTTCGCCGCCCCACCCCCGCTCGCGGGGGAGGGAGTGGAAGGGGGCAAGCCTCGAAAGTGCGGGACCCAGTATCATACTGACGACCAATCGGCTCCGCCCGTGGGGCGCGGGTGCCCGCAGTGCCACGACGCGTCAATCCCACCGATCGCGGGGGCCGGGCTGTGACCGAAACAGATAGCGTATTCCGATGAACTGTGCCGCCTGCGGGTTCGAAGCCCCTGCCGACTTCGCGTTCTGCCCCAAATGCGGCACGCGGCTTGCCGCCGCGCCTGCGCCAGATCCCGTGCCACCGCAGCCGCAAGCGTCGGGTTCCGCCGCGGGCGCTCCCGCTGACGCGCAGTCTGACCGCCGTCCCGTCACCGTTCTGTTCTCCGACCTTTCGGGGTTCACAACGCTGAGCGAGCGGCTCGATCCCGAGGAGGTACGGGAGCTGCAAAGCGATCTGTTCAAGGAGATGTCCGGCGCCATCGAGCGCTTCGAAGGGTTCGTCGAGAAATTCGTGGGCGATGCCGTCATGGGCGTGTTCGGCGCCCCTGTGGCCCACGAAGACGACCCGGAGCGCGCGCTGCGCGCCGCGCTGCTCATGCGCGACCAGGTCGCGGTCCTGAGCGACCGCTGGACCCGTCGCATCGGTTCGCCGTTGGCCTTGCACATCGGGGTCAACACCGGTCCCGTGGTGGCGGGTCACATCGGCTCGGGATCAGCCGCCGCCTATGCTGTGACCGGCGATGCGGTGAACACCGCGGCGCGTCTGCAGAGCACCGCAAGGCCGGGGCAGATCTTGGCCAGCCACCCGATCTATCTACTCACGCAGCATGCGTTCGACTTCGAGTCCCTCGGCGATGTTTCGCTCAAGGGCAAGGCCGAGCCCGTTGCGGTCTATGGGGTCCTCGCAGCACTTTCCACGCCGCGCTCGGCACGCGGCCTGCAGAGGCATGGGTCCGGGGCGCCATTCGTCGGGCGCGATCGCGAGCTGCGCGATCTCATGGTCGCGTTCGAGCGAATGCTCGAGAGCCAGACACAGGTGGTGACCCTCGTCGGGGAAGCGGGCGCCGGCAAGACGCGTCTGTTGTCCGAATTCCTTGGCCGGGTGGAAAAGGAGGGCCATCTCGCGAGCACCGTCGTCCGGCGGACCGCGTGCTTCTCGGTAGGCCAGCGCACCTACGGCGTGCCGGCCGCGCTGCTGCGCGATGCCTACGGCGTGGCGCCTGAGGACTCGCCCGCGGTGGCGCGCAAGAAGTTTTTCGCCGAGCTGCAGGCCATGGGGGCGGACGAGCGGGAAACCGGTCGCCTCGCCGCGCTGTTGGGTTATCTGCTCGGCTTCGAGACGGAAGATCCGCGCACGCGTCAGATCGATCCCGAGCAGCTCGAGCGCCAGATCTTCCTCGCTGCGCAAGACGTGATCGAGCGCCGGCTGCAGCACAGCGCGCTGCTGCTGGTCGTGGAGGACCTGCACTGGGCGGACGCGGCTTCCACCGAACTTCTGCAGTTTCTCATCGATCGTCTGCAGGATCGGCGCTTCATGCTCGTCGTTTCGCACCGGGCCGCGTACGATGTCGGCGGGCTGGCCAGCGGGCGAGCTGCGCAGACGGTCGTGCGGCTGGAACCGCTGTCGGGCGCCGAGGGTGACGCGTTGCTCGGCGCACTGGTGGGCACCACAGCGTCGCAGCTTGCGGAGGAGCTGCGGCTGCGCATCCTGGAGCACGCCGGGGGCAACCCACTGTTCATCGAAGAGATGGTGCGCGCGCTGGCCGGTGGCGTGCTGGTGCGGGAGCGCGGGCAGTGGGTATACCGGCCCGACGCGGCCCAGGTGCACGTGCCGCTCACCATTCACGGGTTGCTGCTGGCGCGCATCGATCGGCTGCCGGCCGGCCCCCGTCAGGCGCTCCAGGAGGCCGCCGTCGTCGGGCCGGTTTTTGCAAAGAACTTGTTGCGCGAGGTGGCGACCGAGCCCGGCTTACTCGACCAGGCGCTTGCCCAGCTGATCGACGCGGAGCTGCTGGTGGAGGCCTCGGTGGCCACCGGCCTGAACGCGTCGGGGGCCGCGGCGGAGCGTCAGTACCGGTTCCGTCACGGATTGTTTCACGAGGTGGCGTATCAGAACCTGCTCGTGCGCCGGCGCACCGAGCTTCACACCCGGATTGGCCAGGCGCTGGAGCGACTCTGCGGGCCAGAGCCCCGGCGGCTCGAGGACCTGGAAGCCCTCGGCCATCATTTCCGGTTGAGCGAGGACAAGCCGCGCGGCGCGCATTACCTGGTCGCCGCCGGGGATTGGGCACGCGCTATTCATGCCAATGCCGACGCCATCCGCCATTACGAGCGCGCGCTGGAGATCCTCGAGGCATGCGAGGGCCTCGATGCGCAACGGTTGTCGGTGCACGAGCGGCTCGGCGACCTGCTCGGTCCGGCGGGGGAGCGCGCGGCGGCGCTCCGACACTTTGCGACGGCTCGTGATGGGCACGCGCGTGCGGCGGACCATTCGGGCGAGGCCCGCGTGCTGCGCAAGATCGGGGCGCTGCACTGGGATGCGGGCGATCGCGGCGAAGCGTTGCGCTGCTTCGAGGAAGGCCTGGCGTTGACCGAGGCTGAGCCCGACCTTATCGAGCGTGCCCACCTGTATCAGGAGATGGGGCAGCTCGCGTTCCGCAGCGGGGACAACGACAGCGCGGTGCAATGGGCAGAGCGGGCGCTCGCGCATGCCGAACGGCTCGCTGTCCGTACGGAGACGGGCGACGAGCGTCAGGCAGCATCGGCCGCCGTCTCGCTCGCCCTGAATACGTTGGGCGTGGCGCTGGCACGACTCGATCGCCTGGAAGAGGCGGTGGCTCATTTGTTGCGCAGCGTTGCCATCGCGCGGGACGCCGACCTGCTTCAGATCGAGTGCCGGGGTGCCGCCAACCTTGGTGTGCTCTACAGCACTCTGGACCCCGCGCGTGCGATCGAGACGTGCGAGCGCGGACTCGAGACGGCCAAGCGCATCGGCGACCTCGGCCTGCAATCGCGCCTGTACACCAACCTCGCCGTGGCCTACTGCGCCCTGACGAACCGCTGTGACGAGCAGGGAGTCGGGGCCGCGCACACGGCCATCGAGCTGGACCGGCGGCTGGGCCAGCTCGACCACCTCCCGGTTCCGCTCGTGGTGCTGGGGCAGATCTACCAGTGCCACGGGGACCCGGGGCGCGCGATGGGCTATTATCAGGAGGCAATGGCACTGGCCGAACAAATGGGGGAGCCTCAGCTCCTGTTCCCGTGCTACGACGGAATGGCAACCCTGTACCTGGATAACGGCGACGAGATGCAGGCCGAACATTACATGCGCAAGGCGCAGGAGGTCTGCCGGCGAGCCGGTCTCGAACCCGACGCGCTTACGGTGCTGCCATTTCTGAGTTGAGAATACCTGGACACACAGGAATCGAACTGAATCGAAGGAGATGACGAGATGAGCACAGTAGCAAGCCGGCCGCTGCAGCCGGGAGACCAGGCGCCCAGCTTCACCCTGCCCGCGGTCAATCGCGATGGTATGGTTGCTTTGGAAAACTACCGAGGGAAGGGTGCAGTTCTCGTTGGCTTGTTCCGCGGGCTGCATTGTCCGTTCTGCCGCCGGCAGGTTGTGCAGCTCGGCCTCACGCGCGACAAGCTCGCGCGCGAGGGCGTGGAGACGCTGGCCATTGTCAACACGCCCGCCGAGCGTGCGCGGCAGTACTTCCAGTACCGCCCGACGCGCGTGTTGCTGGCAGCGGACCCGGATGTGCAAACGCACCGGGCATTCGGCCTCCCGGAGATCGCGTTCGTGCCGGACGGGACGGACCCGGCCGAGCTCCATTGGCCGGAGCGAGCGACGATGGCCCAGTTCCTCGCGCCGAGGTTCAATCCCACAGGCGAGCTGCCGGCGCCGCAAAACATTCCGCAGGCGATGGAGACCCTCAACCAGAAGGATGGCTTCGAGCCCACCGAGACCGATCAGCAGATCATGGCGACGCACGGCACCCAGCTGACCGGGCATTTCCTCATCGACGGGCGAGGTACGATCCGATGGTCGCGCGTGGAGGGCACAGAGGGGCCGAACGACCTCGTCAACTTTCCCAGCGACGGCGATATCCTCGCGGCGGTTGCGGCGATGTCCCGCTGAGCGTAGGCTGCGGCCTCTACCGCACATCCAGGCCGATGTCAGGAGATGCCGACATGACAACAGGACCGAGCCGGCCGCTGCGGCCGGGAGACCAGGCGCCTAGCTTCGCCCTGCCAGCTGTTAATCGGGATGGGCAGGTCGGACTCGACGACTACCGGGGGAAGGCCCCCGTCCTCGTCGCACTGTTCCGGGGGCTGCATTGCCCGTTTTGCCGCCGACACGTTGCGCAGCTCGGCATGACCCGCGACAAGCTCGCGCGCGAGGGTGTGGAAACGCTGGTCATCGTCAACACGCGTACGGAGCGCGCCCGGCAATACTTCCAGTACCGCCCAGCGCGCGTGTTGCTCGCGGCGGATCCTGAAGTGCGGACGCATCAGGCGTTCGGCCTGCCCAAGATCGGCATTGTGCCGGACGACACGGATCCGGCGACGCTCCACTGGCCGGAGCGCGCGACGATGGCGCAGTTTCTTGCCCCCCGGTTCAACCCCAACGGCGAGCTGCCGGAGCCCAAGAATCTCATGGAAGCCGGGGAACTGCTCAACCGGAAAGACGGCTTCGAGCCCACCGAGGTCGATCAGCAGATCATGGCGGCGCATGGGACGCAGGTCGCCGGGGAGTTCCTGATCGATGCGCAAGGCATGGTCCGGTGGTCGTACGTCGAGGGCGCTGGTGGGCCCGAGGAGCTCCCGAATTTTCCGCCGAGCGATGATCAGATCCTCACGGCAGTGCAGGCGATGTCGCGCTGATCGCCGGTCCCGCGGCGTTTGACCCAGGCTACTTGAGCCTGATGATATTGAAGGCCGCCATGGGCTTGAGCAGGCCTTTGAGCTGAAGCTCGCCGACCGGTTCCACCTCGACCAGATCCTCGACCGAGGCCAGTACCCGCTGCGCGATCAGGATCTGCCCCGGTTTGGCTTCGCCGCACAGGCGCGCGGCGACGTTCGTGACCGTTCCAATGGCACCGTAGTCCCAGCGCCCCTCGAAGCCCACCGCGCCGATCGTCGCAAAGCCCTGGCCGATGCCGGCGCCGAAACCGAGCTCGAAGCCGCGCTTGCTCCACTTCGCGGTGAGCGCCGTCAGCCGCTCGCGCATCGCAACCACCATCTTAACGGCACGTTCAGCCGGGTCCGAGACCGGCACCGGGTCGTTGAAGAACACCATCATGCCGTCGCCCGCGAAACGCTCGAGCGTGCCTTCGTGGGCCAGGATCACCTGGCCCATCTCGGCGTGGTACTCGCGCAGCACACCCATGATCTCCTCGGGTTCCGAGGTCTCGGCGAAAGCGGTGAAGCCGCGCAAGTCGAGGAAGACGACGGTGACCTCGCGGCGATGGCTCTTCAGCGGGTCCTCCGCGCCGCCCGCCAAGATCAGCTCGGCGAGCTGGGGCGAGAAGAAACGCTTGAGGCGGCCGAGCCGCTCGAGCTGCGCGAGCTGCTCGGCGACGCGCTGCTCCAGCGTGCGGTTCCACTCCTGGACGGTATCCTGTAGCGCTTTGATTCGCAGCATCGACTTGACGCGGGCGACCAGCGCGCTCTGGTCCACGGGCTTGGTGAGATACTCGTCTCCACCCGCCTCGAGTGCCGCCACCACGTCCTTCGGGTCGGACTTCGCTGTCACCAGCACGATCGGGATGAAGGGCAGCGACGCGTCGGCGCGGATGCGTCGGCAGACTTCGATTCCGTCCATCTTAGGCATCATGACGTCGAGCAGGATGAGATCGGGCTGGTGCTCGCGCACGGCGACGAGCGCCTCCTCGCCGTCGGCCGCAGTCAAAATCTCGTAACCGTGCGTCGCGAGCCGGGCGCGCAGGATGTCGACGTTGGATGGGTTGTCGTCGACGACGAGGATGCGGGGCGGTGTTCTCATTGTCCAGCTAGACCATTCTCTGAAGACCCCATCTCCCTCGACGAGAGAGACCCCCTCTCCCTCGACGGGAGAGGGCAGGGGTGAGGGTGGGTGCCTGTTCGGAAGTCATTAAGCGGCTCGATCGGCTCGGGTTCACTGTCATTCCCCTCACCCTATCCCTCTCCCGCGAGGGGAGAGGGAATGCGCCAGTTAGCGAAGGAACTCACGGATCTTCGCCAGCAGCAGCCGAGGGCTGAACGGCTTGGTCACGTACCCGTCGCACCCCGCCGCGGCCGCCTTCTGGTCGTCGCCGCTCAATGCATACGACGTGACGGCGATGATCGGGATGTGGCGCAAAGCGGCGTTGGCCTTGATCCGACGCGTGACCTCGTAGCCGTCCAGACCCGGAAGCTGGATGTCCATGAGGATCAAGTCGGGCCGCTCGCGCTCGGCCAACGCCAGCCCTTCCTCGCCGGTGGTCGCCTCGATCAGGTCATAGCCGTTGGCAGACAGCAGGTCGCGCACGATCCGGCGTGCGTCCTCCTGGTCCTCCACCAACAGAATCCTCTTGTTCATACCCGGGCTGCCTGCTCACCAGCGCGCACCGGAACGCTGAAAAAGAAAGTCGAGCCCTTTCCCAGCACCGACTCGACCCACAGGCGCCCGCCATGCATCTCGACGATGCGCTTGGCGATGGCGAGCCCGAGGCCGGTTCCCGCCTTGCTCTTGGTGGGTGAGCTGTCGCTTTGCTGGAACTCCTCGAATATTCTCTGTCGGTCCTCCTCCCGGATGCCAGGCCCCGTGTCCGCGACGGCAACGAGGAACGTCCCTTCGGAAGCGCTGACGCGCACCGTCACCTCGCCCGCCTCGGTGAACTTGATCGCATTGCCCACCAGGTTCAGCAGAACCTGCGCGATGCGCCGCTCGTCGCCTTGGCCAACCGGCAGGTCCGGCGCTACGTCGACCGTCAGCCGCAGCTGCTTCTCGGCGGCGAGCGACCCCACTGCGCTGACCACCGCCTGGACCACATCGTTGAACGAGTAGCTGCTCAGCCCCAGCGTGAGCTGCCCGGCTTCTATTTTCGAGAGGTCCAGCACGTCGTTGATCAGACCCAGAAGGTGCCGCCCGCTCTTCTGCACACGATCGAGCACCTCGTTGATCTTCTCCGGCACCTCGCCGTAGATCCGGTCGATAATCAGCTCCGTGTACCCGAGGATGGCGTTGAGCGGGGTACGCAACTCGTGGCTCATGTTGGCGAGGAACTGCGATTTGTGCTGGCTCGCGATCTGAAGCTCGCGGCTCTTCTGCTCGATCTCCCGGAACAGCCGGGCGTTCTGGATCGCCAAGGTCGACTGCGCGGCGAAGGTCTGAATCAGGTCCACGACCTCCCGGGGAAAGGCGCCCGGAGCATTCCGTCCTACAACGAATCCGCCGATAACACGCCCCTCTTGCAGCAGCGGAACAGCTAGCAAAGCCCGAAAACCGGCTCGTTCCGTCGCATCTCTGGCACGGCCCGTGTACCCCGCATCTGCGGCGATATCCGAAATCTCCACGGGGGCGCGGGCCACTGCCGCGCGTCCGACAACGCTCTCGCCCAGCAGGAGCGGCTTGCTCGCAAGCATATCCTCGAACTCGGCCGGATAGCCGATGGTTGCGCGCGGGAGCAGCACCTCCGTACTTTGATCGAGCTCGAAGAGGGCCCCTCCATCGGAGGAGGAAAGGTACGCGGCGCGCTCAATGATGGTAGCGAGCACCTGGTCGAGATCGAGCGTCGAATTGACGGTCTGGCTCACTTCGGAGAGCGACCGCAGCCGCTCCACCGAGCGCGCCAGCTCTTGGGTCCGCGACTGCAGTTCTTGGAACAGCCGCACGTTCTCGATGGCGATGACGGCTTGGTCGGCGAACGTCTGAACCAGCTGGACCTGCTTTTCAGAGAACGGATTCACCTCCACGCGCCGAATGATGATCACGCCGATGGCAGTACCTTCGCGCAGTAACGGTGTAGCCAAGATGGTTCGGTAGCCAAAGCGAAGAGCGTATACCTTTGCCTCCGCGAACTCATCGTCCGATACTGCGAGGACGTCGGGGAGGTGAATGCTTTGACGGTCGACTACAGCCCTGCCCGCGACGATACCTCGGATGATCGGCAAGGGCTCGATCGGGGTAATGATCGGCATTTCCCCATATCCAGCAACACGCCGCAGAGTCGCACCGTCCACCAACATCACTTGCGCGTCGCGCGCCGCGCAAAGTTTCGCCGCGCGCTCTGCCACCGCATCCAGCACCGGCTGCAGATCCGTCGGCGAGCTGCTGATCACCCGCAAGATCTCCGCAGTCGCCGTCTGCTGCTCGAGACGCTCCTGCAGCTCTTTGAACAGCCGCGTGTTCTCGATGGCGATGACCGCCTGGTCGGCGAAGGTCGTAACGAGTGCAATCTGCGCGTCGGAGAACGGGTGCAGTTCAGAGCGGTAAATGACCACTGCGCCCGCGACCGCGTTGTCCTTCACCAGAGGGACCGCCAGGAACGTGCGTGCCCCCAGCAGTTCGACTGTCGCGATTCGAAGCGGATCGCGCTGCCGATAGGCGCTGTCGTCCATGAGGTCAGGAATGTGAATGGGCCGCTTTTCGGCGAGGAGTCGGCCAAGCCCGGTCGTTGGCCCCGGTCTAACTGCCCGACGGTAGTACTCGGCGGCCGCGGGGCTCGCTCCCCGCATTGCGACCGTGGTGAAGGCGTCGCCGTCGTACATGGACAACATCCCCAGGTGCGCCTCGCAGAGGCGCGTCGCATTCCCCAGAATCGAGTCGAACACCGGGGCGAGATCGTTGGGCGACCTACTGATCACGCGCAGGATCTCTGCGGTTGCCGTCTGCTGCTCCAGGGCTTCGGTGAGCGCACGGTTACGCTCCTGTAGCTCCTTGAACAAGCGGGTGTTCTCGATCGCGATGACGGCCTGGTCGGCGAAGGTCTTGACCAACTCGATCTGCTTCTCGGAGAATGGACGCACTTCGACGCGGCGCAGGGCGATCGCGCCGATGGCACTTCCCTCGCGCAGCAGTGGCACCGAGAGCAGAGTGCGAAAACCCAGACGCAGCCCGATCGCTCTCGAGCCGGAAAACTCGTCCGCAGCTTCGGACAGCAGGTCAGGAACATGCACGATGCTTCGATCGAGCACGGCTCGTGCGGAAACTACATCGCGGCTGATCGGAATGCCTTCCTCCATGGCTTGCGTGCTTGCGCCATCTTCCAATCGAAGTCCGTACCGCGCGGCAAGCTTGAGCCGGTCGCCATCCGCCCGCAGTATTACCGCATCTGGCGCATCACAGAGTCGTGCGGCACTCTCTGCCACTGCATCTAGCACGGGCTGAAAATCCGTCGGCGAGCTGCTGATCACGCGCAGGATCTCGCTGGTCGCCGTCTGCTGCTCCAGGGCTTCCGTGAGCGAGTTGTTGCGCTCCTGCAGTTCGGTGAACAGACGCACGTTCTCGATCGCGATCACGGCTTGGTCGGCGAAGGTCTTGAGCAACTCGATTTGCGTATCGGAGAATGGGCCGGGTTCCACGCGGCGCATCCCGATCGTCCCAATCGCACTCCCCTCGCGGATCATCGGCACGCACAGGTATGCACGGGTCCCAAAGCGGACTCCAAGGGCTTTTGCCCCACCCCACTCGGCATCCGACTCGGCTAGAAGGTCGGGAATATGAACCACGGCGCGGTTCATGATCGCCCGCCCACTCACAAAGTCACGTGTTCTGCCAAATCCTTCCTCGGCCGGCAGGTTCGGAAGCGAGCCAAACTGCGCGACTACTCTGAGAATATCTCCGTCGATACGAACGACGAAGGCGTCTCTGGCATTGCACAGGCGTGCCGCACTTTGCACAACCGCATCGAGCACCGGCTGCAGGTCCGTCGGCGAGCTGCTGATCACGCGCAAGATTTCGCTGGTCGCCGTCTGCTGCTCCAGGGCTTCGGTCAGGTCCCGGTTGCGAGACTCGAGCTCCTTGAACAGCCGTACGTTTTCGATGGCGATGACAGCCTGGTCGGCGAAGGTCTTGAGCAGCTCGATCTGTTTGTCCGAGAACGGGCGTACCTCGACGCGGCGAATGACCATCGCACCGATGGCCGTGTTCTCTCGAAGCATCGGGACCGCAAGGTTCGTGCGCCAGCCAAAACGGGCAGCGTAGGCTTTCGCTCCGCCGAAGTCGTCATCCGACTCTGCGAGGATGTCGGGGACGTGAACAGTCGCCCGGTCGATGATCGCGCGCCCGGTTACCAAATCACGGCGCACCGGAACACGCTCTTCGATGGGGATGGTCCTGAACGACCCGTGGTGCGCGGCCCACTTGGTCACATCGCCATCTACGCGGACGATCAGCACATCTTCAGCATCGCATAGGCGAGCGACACTTTCCGCCACAGTGTCCAGCACGGGCTGCAGGTCAGTCGGCGAGCTGCTGATCACGCGAAGAATCTCGCTGGTCGCCGTCTGCTGCTCCAAAGCTTCGCTGAGCGACTTGTTGCGCTCCTCCAGCTCCTTGAAGAGCCGGACGTTCTCGATGGCGATCACGGCTTGGTCGGCGAAGGTCTTCACCAGCTGAATCTGCTTCTCAGAGAACGGGATCGCTTCACTCCTGCTGACCCATAGCACGCCTATCGGCCTGCCTTCGCGCACCATGGGTACCGCGAGACTTGCTCGGTAGCCAAATTGGCGAGCTCGCGCAACCCCTTCGGCAAATTCGTCCTCAGATGCCTCCTGCAGGTTCGGTACGTGTACGACTGTGTTATCCAATAGCGCGCGACCGAGCACCAGGTCCCGACGAATGGGCAGGTGCTCGCCGGGCGGACTGGGAACGCGCTCAGACTTGGCCGCTACCACAAAATGATCGTCCTCAACCAGGATTACGGCGCCGTCTCCGTGGCCGCACAGTCGCGCTGCGTTCTCGGCAATTGCGTCAATGACCGGCTGAAGGTTTGTGGGCGAGCCGCTGATCACCCGCAAAATCTCGCTCGTCGCAGTCTGCTGCTCCAGCGCTTCGGTGAGCGCCTTGTTGCGCTCCTCGAGCTCTTGGAACAGTCGCGTATTTTCGATGGCGATCACGGCCTGGTCGGCGAAGGTCTTGAGCAGTTCGATCTGCTTGTCTGAAAAGGGTCGAGGCTCCAATCGGCGGATCAGGATGGCCCCGATCGGAACACCCTCACGGAGCAGCGGTGTAGCCAACCTGGTCCTGGTCAGGATGCCGGCATCGCGTTCCTGCCTGTTACCGTCCGCGAATTCCGACTCCGGTTCGGCGGCTATGTCGTGGATGTGGACCGTCTGGCGATCGATTATGGCTCGCCCGGTTACGGAACGCCGGCTGAAGGGCACGGGGACCGTCGCAAGCGTGCCATAGGTGGCGACCGGCCGAAGGACGTCACCTTCCACTCGATAGATTGCCGCGTCGTTGGCGGTGCACAGACGCGCTGCGCTTTCCGCGACCGCTTCGAGAACCGGCTGCAACTGGGTTGGCGAGCCGCTGATCGCGCGCAGGATCTCGCTCGTCGCAGTCTGCTGCTCCAGAGCCTCGGTGAGCGTTTTGTTGCGCTCCTCGAGCTCTTGGAACAGTCGCGCATTTTCGATCGCAATGACGGCCTGGTCGGCGAAAGTCTGGAGCAGCTCGATCTGCTTGTCGGTAAAGGACCGGGCCTGCACCCGGCGAAGGCCTATGGTGCCGATGGCCACACCTTCACGGAGCAACGGCGCGACCAGCACCGCGCGGTAGCCGATCCGTGCCCCGTACTCTCTTGCAGCGGCGAATTCGGTTTCCGACTCGGCGCGCAGGTCGGGGATATGCACGACTTGACGGTCGATGATGGCCCGCCCGGCTGCTGAATCGCGACGCAGCGGCGGCTGCTTCTCGAGGTGGATCTTGCGGAGCGACCCGTGCTCCGCTATCACTGTCAACGACTCGCCCGCGACAAGAGTGATGAACACGCCGTTCGCGTCGCATAGCTGTGCAGCGCTTTGTGCGAGCGCGTCGAGCACCGGCTGGAGGTCCCTGGATGAGCCGGCGATGACGCGCAGGATCGCGCTGGTCGCGGCCTGTTGCGCGAGTGTCTCGCGCAACTCGCCGGCTCGTAACTCAGCTTCGTGCTCCCAGTCGCTGTCACTTTCCGGGACCTCGGGCTTCGGCGTCGGGGCCGCGGTGAACCGGATAACCGCATACGTCCCGCCGGCACCGACAGCTGCGAGGACCAGAATCGTCAGGATCCAGGCCAGGCGTCGCTGCTCGATTGCAGCATCAACGCGGGCGAGCGACAGCCCGATTCTTGCAGCGCCTGCCGGTTTCGCTGCGGCGTCGGAAGCAACGTCCTGAGGCCCGGATAGGCCGGACGCTGAGACCGCTTCGGAGGCGGTGAAGCTGAGCCGTCTGCGCGCGATCGGGGCGGAGATGTCGTACAGCGATTCGCCGACTAGCTGCTCCGCCTGGCTGTCTTTGATCTCCGGCACCGGTATCGCTCCCGCGTGAGCGCGCAATTGGCCGCCGGCGTCGCTGACCGCTGCGTAAACGACATCCTGCTCCCGGGACATCCGATCCACGGCTTTGCGCAGCGCATCTGCGTCCTGGCGCACGACGGCATCTTCACTGCTGCTGGCGAGAACGCGAGCCAGCGTGCGGCCATAGATCAGCAGGTTCTCCACCTGGCTCTGTCTCTCGCGCCCAACGACATACCAGGACAGTAGGGCAGACGGAAGCAGGATGAGCAGCGCGACCAGAACGGCGATGATCGCCCCAGCCTCGCGGTGCAACTTGAGGAAGCGGCTCACGGCATCAGCTTCCCGAGTGACGCTGAAGAGTGGGGGGAGTCCGCTGGAGGGGCTCGCATTCTGAAGCTGGGCTACCCATGAACCTCAGCCGCGGTTGCGGAAGTAGGGGGCGTCTCCCTCACCCGTCGCTTCGCGCCGCCCTCTCCCGGGGGGAGAGGGCAACTTTCACCCCTGGCCCGGTAGCCCATCCTCATCCCTCCCGGCGCACGGAGCGCGCAACGGAGGGTACCAGCCGGGCGAAGCGGTCCCGGTACGCGAGGAGTGAAGAGCGCATCACGGCAAGAACTCGCGGATCTTGGCGAGGAGCTGTCGAGGGCTGAACGGCTTCGTCACGTAGCCGTCGCAGCCCGACGCGAACGCCTTCTGATCGTCGCCGCTCAAGGCGTACGAAGTGACCGCGATGATGGGGATATGCCTCAAGGCAGCGTTGGCCTTGATCCGGCGCGTGACCTCGTAGCCGTCCAGTCCCGGAAGCTGGATGTCCATCAGGACGAGGTCCGGCACCTCGCTTTCCGCGAGCGCGAGCCCCCGCTCCCCGTCGTTTGCCTCGATCAGCTCGTAGCCGCTGGCTGACAGCAGGTCGCGCATGATCCGGCGATTGTCCTCCTGGTCCTCGACTAGCAGAATGCGTTTGCTCATGCCGTCCCCTCCTTGAGATCAGTGGCGATACCAGGCGGTCGAGTGTCAGGGCCTGGCGGTGCCTGCGCGGTGGCTCACGCTGGCCTCTTGTCGCTCGGCGCGGACCGGTACGCTGAAGTAGAAAGTCGAGCCCTTGCCGACAGTCGACTCGACCCAGATGCGCCCACCGTGCAGCTCGACGATGCGCTTGGCGATCGCGAGTCCGAGGCCGGTGCCGCCCTTGGTGCGCGTTGGCGAGCTGTCGACCTGCTGGAACTCTTCGAAAATCTTCTGCCGATCGGCCTCCGCGATGCCCGGACCGGTGTCGGCGACCGACACTACGAACCCCCCTGCCGAGTTGGTTACGCGCACTGCGACCTCGCCTTTCTCCGTGAACTTGATCGCGTTGCCCACGAGATTCAGCAGCACTTGCGTGATGCGGCGCTCGTCCCCTTGACCGATCGGCAGGTCGGGTGGGACGTCCGCGGTCAGCCGCAGCTGCTTCTCGGACGCTAGCGACTCCACAGCGCTGACTACAGAGTGCACCACATCGGCAAAGGAATAGTCGGTCAACCCAAGCGTAAGCTGCCCGGCTTCGATCTTAGAGAGATCCAGCACGTCGTTGATGAGACCGAGCAGGTGCCGCCCGCTCTTCTGCACACGATCGAGCACCTCGCTGATCTTCTCTGGCACCTCGCCGTATATCTGGTCCACGATTAGCTCGGTGTAGCCCAGGATGGCGTTGAGCGGTGTGCGCAACTCGTGGCTCATGTTGGCGAGGAATTGCGACTTGTGCCGGCTCGCTTCCTCCAGCTCGCGGCTCTTTTGCTCGATCTCGCGGAACAGACGTGCGTTTTGGATGGCGAGCGTGGACTGTGCAGCGAAGGTTTGCAGCAGATCGACCACTTCGGCCGAGAACGCGCCGGCCGTCTTGCGCCCGACGGTGAGTCCCCCGACGATGCGCCCTTCGCTTAGGAGCGGAACTGCCAGCGTGGCCCGCACGCCGGTCCGCTCAATTAGGTCTCTGAATCTCCCGGAATAGGTCTCCTCCGCAGCCAAGTCGGAGATCTGAACAGGGGCGCGCGCAGCGGCGGCACGGCCGACGGTGCTCTCTCCCAAGGTCAGCGGCCTGCCCTCGAGCTCGCCGACAAGGGTGTCCGGGAGGCCATGGGTCGCGCGCGGCCGCAGCGTGCCCGAGGCTTCCTCGAATTCATAGACGATGCCGCTATCGGCCGAAGAAAGCTGCACGGCGTGAGTCACGATCGTGGCGAGCACCTGCTCGAGATCGAGTGTGGAGTTGACGGTCTGGCTCACCTCCGCGAGCGCCTTCAACTGTTCGACCGAGCGTGCCAGCTCGTGGGTTCGCGATTGCAGCTCCTGGAACAATCGCACGTTCTCGATCGCGATGACCGCCTGGTCGGCGAAGGCTTGCACGAGTTCGATCTGTTTGTCGCTAAACGGGCGTACCTCGGTACGTGCAAGCCCCATCACACCGATCACCGCCCCTTCTCGCAGCATCGGGACAAGAAGCATGGTCCGCAGGCCACGCTTGGTGACGGAGGCCATTGCCGCAGCAAACTCTTCCGACTGGGCCATGATGTCGGGGATATGCACTGTCTTTCGGTCGACAACGGCTCGTCCCGCAACCCAATCACGCCGAATGGGGACAAGCTCACCAATCTCGACGGCCCCCCCGAGGCGATGTTCTGCCACGATGACGAGGGCATCGCCCTCCACCCGGAGAAGCGCGGAGTCGCTGGCGTCGCACAGCCGCCGGGCGCTTTCTACCACCGCGTCCAGCACAGGCTTCAGATCCGTTGGCGAGCTGCTGATCACGCGCAAGATTTCAGCGGTCGCCGTTTGCCGCTCGAGCGCCTCGCTCAGATCGCGCGTGCGCTCCTCCACCTTGCCCTCCAGGGTCGCGTAGGACTCCTGTAGCCGCCCGGTCATGCGGTTGAACTCATCGGCCAGCTCTTGCAGCTCGTCGCCGGTCTCCACTTCGATCCGTTGGTCGAGCGCCCCCGCACCGATGCGGGCGGCGCCGGCTTGCAGGGCGTGGATCGGCGTGACCATCCGGCGCACCAGCACCAGGCTTGCGACTCCTGAGACCAGAACCCCGATCAGCAAGAGGACGGCGGTGCGTAACACCGAAGAATAGAGAGGCGCGAAGGCCTCGGTAAGCGGCAGGTCTACGAAGACCAGCCAGCCTAGCGGCGCAATAGGTGCGTAGGCGGAGAGGACCTCGTGGCCGCGCAGATCCCGGCCGATCACCGCCTCGGTCGTAGCACCCGAGGAACCGGGTGGCGCTGCGCTTGCTTTGCGGACCTGCGGGAGCGCGGACAGGTCGGTTTTCTGCAGCACCAGACTGATGTCGGGGTGGGCGATCAGGCGGCCGCGTGCATCAACCACATAGGCGTACCCGCCTTTGCCGACCTTCAGGTTCGAGACCACGTCCCAGATGAACTTGAGATTCGCCTCAGCCGCGATGACGCCCGCGTCTTCGCCGGTGCCCGCAAGGGCGATTGTCATGTAAGGCTCCGACTCCTTGCGGAAGTAGACCGGGCTGAAATACGTCTTGCGCGCAGACGCTTCCCGGAACTTCGGATCATTGGAAAAGTCGGCGTTGCTGGCAGCGACGTCCATCGCGAGGCGCGATACCCGCAGCTGCTCATGCCCGGTCGGGTCGAGCTGACTCACCTCGGTGACGGTGGGGACATGCCGCAGCAGGCGCAGCGAGTCCAGCCGCCGCTG
Source organism: Gammaproteobacteria bacterium (assembly GCA_041488355.1). Lineage (GTDB taxonomy): Bacteria > Pseudomonadota > Gammaproteobacteria > Burkholderiales > SHXO01 > SHXO01. Next base: position 8,025 of record JBGPPC010000017.1, on the reverse strand, counting down.
ATCGAGCGAGGCTCCGCGCGGCCCCCACGGCGTCTGGGCGATCCAGGCCAGCTGATGCTCGATCTCGCGGACGAACTGCTCGATCTTGCCCGCGGCCGCGACCGCCTTCTCGTGCTGGATGCCGGCCAGCGCGGCCTTGTTCTCCTGATAGGAGAAGTAGATCTCGACCAGGCCGCTCACGATCACCGCGCCGCTGGACAGAAGGACCAGAGGCACGGCGTACTTGAGGAAGAGGCCGCCGCGGCGCATGAGCCGGTTACTCCAAATGTACAGTCTCTATCGGGTAGCGTCAGGACGTAGATATCGAAGCAGGCAAGCGAGAAGCCACCTACCGCTCATCGTACCACCTCATCCGCCCGGAGCAGGATCGACTCGGGGATCTTCAGCCCGAGAGCCTTGGCGGTTTTGAGGTTTACCGCTAGCGACCACTGGGTCGGCTGCTCGATGGGCAGATCGGCGGGCTTGGCACCTCTGAGTATCTTGTCGACGTAGTCGGCCCCGCGCCGAAAGAGCACGGCGTTGTCCACCCCGTACGCCATCAGCCCGCCGATAGCGAGTGTCCTTCGACCCAGCCCAGCTCGCGATGCCTGTCTGTTGCCAATATGCATATATTCGTGCATACTTGTCCAAATGCGGCTATCCTGGGACGAAGCCAAGCGCCGCGCCAATTTGCACAAGCACGGCCTGGATTTTGCGGATGCCAAATCAGTCTTCGGCGGCTTCACTGTGACTATGGAGGACCGTCGATACCAATATCGAGAGCAGCGCCTCGTGACCCTTGGCTTGCTGCGCGACACAGTGGTGGTGATCGCGCACGTGGAGGGGCAAGAGGGGATCAGAATCATCTCCATGCGCAAGGCGACGCGACGTGAGCAAACCCTCTTCTTCGAAAGCATCTAGGCGCCGGCCCGCGTCCCGGACGGACTGGGAACGCATAAAGGCAATGCGAGACCAGGACATCGATCTATCCGAGATCCCGGAGTTGGACCCCGCCATGGTTGTCGGGGGCGTAGTCCGGGTGGCGGGTAAGGTCGTCCCGCGAGGCAAGACCAGGCTGACCATGTACCTCGACTCGGCTATCGTCGAGTACTTCCGCGCGCGCGCTGGTGCTCGTGGCTATCAGACGCTGATCAACGAAACATTGAAGCAAGCAATCGAGCGCGAGAGTTTGGAAGACACGCTCCGACGCCTAATCCGCGAAGAGGTCGCGCCCTACAAAGTCCGGCGACGCTGATCAGGTCCCACGCGGTTCGAGAGCATCCGGTGCGGGTCAGGTCGCGACGTCCGGCACCAGCCCGCGCGCGTAGCGCTTACGCCACAGCTCGTGGCCGCGGGCGAAGTCGTTTTTTCCGGTCCGGTCTGTGCCCCGCATCAGCCACAGCGGCTGATCGAAGATGTTGAAGGGGCTGTTGTCGCGCCGCTGCTTGACCAGCGAACGGTCGTAGTGAGAGGTTGCCGGCATGTAACGCATGATGAGTGCGGCGCGGCGCTCGCCGGAGGTGTTGGCGAGCGAGCCGTGGATCATGCGCACGTCGTGGAGCGATATCTGCCCGGCCTCGAGCTCGACATTCACAGCCTCGGACTCGTCGAACTGGTCCTGGTCGAGCTCCAGGTTGAGCACCAGGTTCTCGCGGTTGGTCTGATGGTGGCGGTATAGCTCCTGCCGCTTGTGCGACCCGGGAATGAAGCGCATGCAGCCGTTGTGCGTCGAGACCGGGTCGATCGCGATCCATACCGAGCAGGTCGCCAGCGGTCGCATCAGCCAGTACTCGCCGTCCTGGTGCCAAGGCACCTCGCGGCCCTTGCCCGCCGGCTTGCACAGGATGCGAGTGATCCACAGCACCAGGTCCGGCCCGAGCGCTTGCTCGACCATGTCTAAGATCGGTGGGCGGCGAACTGCCTCCATGAAGGGATTGACGCGCGGCCCTTCGGTGGGCGGGATCATGTGCGGGTTGGCCAGGTCCTCCTGCGCCACATCCGTGTAAGCAGCAAGCACCTGGTCGACCCCATCACGAAGCCGAGCCAGCAGATCACTGGGCAGGCGATAGCGCGGAATGACGTATCCCTGCTGCCGATAATGGTTGAGTTCGTCGTCGTCGAGCATTGCAGTCATTGATTTAACTTGGAAGTCATCGCGCCTTCGGCAAGGCACCTCAGCGCGACGAGCGCGGCCTCGTGATGCTCCAACTCCCGGCGGTGGCGGCATGCTTCGTCATTTCGCGCATCAAGCCTATCGTACCACGGCTATAATTCTCTCCTTCAGCCTGATCACCGAATCACCTCATCCGCGCGCAGCAGGATTGATTCGGGGATCGTCACACCGAGGGCCTTAGCCGTTCTTAGGTTGACGACGAGTTCGAACTTGGTTGGCTGCTCGATCGGCAGATCGCCTGGTTTCGCCCCCTTCAGGATCCGGTCCACGTCCTGCGCTGATCGGTAGAACATGTCGCCGAGGTCTGCGCCATAAGAGATGAACCCGCCTTCGTCGGGAAAGCGCCGCCAGGAGTAGATCGTCGGGAGCCTGGCCTTTGACGTGAGGTTAAGAAGCTTCGTTCGATGCAATGTAAACACCGGATCCTCGACGACGTAAAGAGCCTGGGCATGCGCTCGCTTGGCGGCCGACAATGCAGAGCCAAAGTCGGCGGGTCTTTGGGCGGCCACGAGCGTCACGTAGATCGACAACGCACGCGAAGCCGCCTGGATATCCTCCACCGCTTTCGCGTGGAACGGCGTGGCCGGGTTCCACAGAACAGCCACGCGCGCAAGTCGGGGAATCGCTTCCTTGAGCAGCTCCAATCGCTTGGCGCTGAGGTCGACACCCATGAGCGACAATCCGGTGAGGTTCCCTCCAGGATGGGCCAGGTTCGTGACCAGGCCGGATTCGACCGGGTCAGCGACGATCGCCATGGACGTAAAGCTTCTCAACAAGCACCTCACTGAGCAGGACTACCACATCCTTTGGCGCTGGCGTAGTGCTAGAAGCACCAGAACTCCGCCTACCAGGGAGAGGCTGTTAGGTTCGGGGACATGCTTTGGCGCTCGATAGCAACCGCTTGCCTCGCCGCTCACCTCCCCAAGGCGCGCGCAAGCCGGGTCGATGAAAAGCATACCGATACCGAAACTCCTCGTATCATCTCCTCCGAGTGGAGAGATGAAATTAGCTATGAAGGCGCCATCACTCGGGTCGAGTTGCAAAATGGTTGTGCCCAAGCCTGCGTCGTTCCGACGTGCGACGTAAAGGTCTGCGTCCGGGCCAAACACCACATCAGTCGGCACATTGGGACCCGAGCCGATATTTGGCAACGCGAACTGATCGACGAAAGCACCAGTCGTGCCGTCATAGCGGAAGACGCTATCGTTAAAAGCGCTCGCCACATACAGATCGCCATTGCGGCCGAAGGCAATCCCGAGGGCTCCGAACAGTCCACCGCTGTTCGTTGATACGAAATCGCCAAGGAATGCGCCTGTTGCACCGTCAAATCTCCTGACATTGCTAAACAGGCAGTTAACGCCACAGGTGCCGACGTTGCTCACATAAAGATTGCCGTCTGGTCCGAATACCAAGTCTTCGGGGATTGCGAGCCCTGAGGCGAAGACGCCAAGGGGTGCGCCTGTCTTCCCGTCATACCTAAACACGTGGCCGTCGTTGCTCGCCACGTACAGGTTTCCATCGGGTCCAAACGCAATAGCCTGTGGAGCTGCCAAGCCCCCGCTGCCCGTCGGCACAAAAGTGCCAAGCAGATTGCCTTGCATGTCGAAGCGGCGCACGGTACCCCTAGCGATACTGGGTACTGAGTGATCGGCGTATGTTGCGTATAACAGCCCGTCTGGTCCAAGGATCACATCGCGAATCTGATCTTGTCCCACAGGTTGTACTAGAACGCCATCAAACTCCCCGCTGCGCGAGTCGTACTGCAACACCTGTGAATCCGTTGCTGTGCTGCCTTGAACACTGGGCACCAGGAACAAGTGAGTCGGGTCAGCCGCAGCTTCAGTGGCGACGTGGAATAGGACAACCCAGACGACCACTCTCAGGATGCGCATCCGTATGCCTCCCTTCAAACACCATGGAACCGCAAGCGTTACAGACGAGAAGGTTACGAGCCGGGACTAGGGTTGTTCCGACGCGCTCGCCAGGAGGGCGAAGCTAGAGTCTTATTGCTATTGAGAGCTATGATTTAGGCATATCCCATGCCGCTGAGAGGCAAAGTGATAGCTTTCAAGCTATTAGATTCGCAAAAACGCGCGTCTCGTGTGATGTCTGTAAATTTCACCGACAGTTAGCGACGCGCGATGAATCCGACGGGGGGCTGGGAGATATGACCCTGCTTCATCGGGCGATTCCGCGATTCGGCAAAGCGGTCAAAACAAAGTTAAGGTTCCAACCGGAAGGTTCTTCCATGTTCAAATTTCGCCTCTGCTTCAAGACCCAAGGTCCCTTCACTGGTGACGAAGAGTTCGTGGAGTTTGCGGCGGGGTCACCGAGTCAGCAACTCCGCCTGAGCGCCGGCTTGCGCGGTGGGAAGCTCGGTGAAAGCAAACGGTTCAGCCTCTCTGGCGGTCCCTTCCCCGCTGCCGAGAAAGCAGAAGAGATCGCTGACATGTTGCGTATCGCAGTGTTGCACTACGCGACCGAGCAGCGAATAGGTGTCGATGTTGGCGAACATGCTCTGCGTGGGCTCTCCTTAACCGAAAGAGGAAGAAGGCTATTCTCCGAGCAACTCGCGGCACCCGTACTTGAAGATAACCTCGGCATAACGGTGTACCGACCCAATCCGATGCCCAGTTTTCTGGGTGTTCATTTTGAACTGAGTGCCCCGAAATCCACACAGGCCTTCGTTGATGCAATCGCCTCTAACCTCGGCCGATGGCGGTTTGCTTCACCCAAGGCTGAGCTTGCCACGACGCTTTACGGAGTTGCCCATTTTGAAACGAGTCCGGCGGCTCGGTTTCTCGCTCTGTTTATGTGTCTTGAGGCTCTGCTCGAGCCAGCGCCACGCGGCGACGCGGTACGCGCCCATGTTGACCGACTCATCAAGGAAACCAAGACGGCCCAGATCCCTTGCGACGAGAGGGCGTCATTGCTTGGTGGTCTCGCGCGGCTAAGAGATCGCTCTATCGCTAAAACGGGTCAGACGCTCGCGTCGGATCTCTTGGTCGGGCGCAAATATGACTCCCTTCACCCTGGCGCATTCTTCAAGAAGATTTACGAGCTTCGCAATGCGCTGGTTCACCGTGGCCGCTTTGACCCGAATGTACTTCACGGAATAGGTGGGGAGGTGGACCGTTTTGTCTCCGACCTCCTGCTGGAGCAATTCATTGAGGAAGGTGCGCCCATCCGCCACCGGCAACACCCTACGTCCTGGGTGACAGGCTTCGGGAGAAATTCATTTCAGCGCCTCACTCTCTACATAGCCGCGATACTCAGCGTGGCGATGCTAGTGTTCCCACCGTTTCATCTGGTCTTCGACGGCTTTGTCCAAAATCTGGGCCACAGTTTCGTGTTCAATCCTCCCAGGCCGGACGCCACAGTCGATACGGGCATGCTGTTGACTCAGTGGGTTACCGTCGTTTTGGTCGCCAGGATAGTATGGCTTCTGGTGCGGGACAAAGACTGATACTTCGCTCGAATTATGGTGGGGTAGCCGCGGTGTTCCTCATTAAGCTAGGCGACCCTGCCCACGCAGCGTTTGGTTCCACGATCACCGTGCCCTTTGCCGAGAGACTTACGACGTTCCGGGAGGCGGAGATTCAGAAGTAGACGATTGACCGGCAGCACTCCCTTGCTGGGCCGCAGGCACCAGAGCCTTTGCGCTGCGCGTCCTATGGCAGTAGCATGGCTTCTCGCTGTTCATTTCAAAGTCAGGTGGCGCACAGCAGATGTCGAGACTATCCGATGGCACGATGTACGCTGTGGCACTCCGCGCGCCCGACGGCCTGTGGCTTCTTGCTCGCATTCGTCGATCGAAAGCTGGCGACGTCTATTATCTAATTCCGCGCGATGACCCAGAGTGGAATCCTCACGCGAGGGATTCTGGTAACGCTTTGGCGGGGGATGGCCTAGCACGCTAACGCGCCCGTTGGGGGGTCTTATGAGCAAGAGTCTATGCAGGCTGCCAACCTTAGCTGTGTTGTGCTACAGCCAAGCAGAGCCAAGGCGTTCCGTCGTTCGCGCGCACTATCGCGCGTGGCGGCAGAGGACGGGCCTTCCCGATCGATGTGATAACCGCGACTGCGTCTTCTATCGCAGTCCGCTGCTCTGGAATGGCAAGAAGTTATCTCCCGTGCTCGATCACAAGAACGGCAACCGCAAAGACAACACCGCAGACAACCTCCAGTACCTTTGTCCAAACTGCGAGTCACAGCTGCCGACGAGGGGCGGTGGCAACAAGGGCCGCCTTGAGAGGGAGGGTTCCGACAGCTACACCATGCTAAATCGGGACGGCACCCGTGAATACGTGCTCCACCCGAAAGCAGACGGTATTATTTTTGGAGGTTCAGCTGAAACGTCATTCAGCCCCATTGCGAGTTCAGGGCCATCTGAAGAGACGTCCAATCCAGCATCCCTCAAGAGGATACGTCGCAAGCGGCGCGCCCCTTAACGTTGGCGTTGGGAGTCATAGGGGAACGCATGGACGTCGGCTTCTTCTTAAGAGATAGGATCGCATTCATTCGGCAGTTTTACGATGCCGCATCATCGCCTTTCCTTGAGAGGAAACGAAAGATAGAGGCTAGAGAAGATCCATTCGTGCCACCTTACAGCGAAGACGGCGAACCGCCGTTCGTCACCGAATGGATTGAGGCGGATGAGTCACTTCAGATCCTGGGATACTCCTGCATCTCCATGCTGGCTGCGGCCCTGCATCTGTACCTAATGACATGGGTAGTCGAGTTGGGGGTACCTGTTGGCGACTCATTCAACGCTGAATTCAAGAAGGGATGGATTAATGGCTATAGGGCCTATTTTTCTACTCGCTTCGGAATCCAGTTTGAGAACTCACCTGCTGATGGGTCGTTGCTCGAAGAGATCGCCCTCGCACGCAACCGAATCCAGCATCCGGACCACATCGCGACGCAGCGGCCAGATTACTCAGCCTCCGATCTGGCGAAGCTCCCGCGGGTCTTCTTCATCAGTGAGACAGAGCGAGGGCTCTTTTCAGACCTCAATGCCGCTCAAATAGCATGGGTGTTCCCTCCGAGCGTTCATATCACGCGGGAAACGTTAATTGCTGCTATCGAAGAGGTCGAAAAATTCGCGGCTTGGTTAGAGGAACAGATCAGCGAGCGTGTGCCGTAGTCACCTTGCTGACCATGACGCCCAACCCTGCGATGAAACTGGTCCGTCAACAGAGTCGTCGTAAGATACCTATGGGCCGGTTGCCCCGCGTGAGCCGCGGCGCATCGGGTTTTACAGTTTCAACCGGACCAAGGTATGATCCGATTTCCCACCTGGGGTGACTACCGTATCACCTCATCGGCGCGCACATCCCCCGATTCCCTCCTCCGTAGCCGAGATCGCGCAGCCCGTCACGCAGGCCTGCTTTCATACGGCGAGTCCGCGAGCAAGTGGACAAGGACACCGATCCGGGGGATTGCCGGCTGGTCGGCAACGGCAGGCGCCGGCTCCCTCGAGGGGGGCTCAAGATTGTGAGTCCCGCGGGAGCCTGGCCAGGCTTTTCGAACTCCCAGTTCTCGTGTATAAGTTCTGATACATGCGCGACGCCAAGCCGATCCGATGAATGGGCTCCTCACTAGAGGACCTGCGCGAGTTCCCAATGGACGCCCGGCGAGAAGCCGGGGCGGATCTGCGCCGCGTTCAGCGGGGGGACGAACCTCTCGACTGGAAGCCGTTCGAGGAGGTTGGAGCTGGTGCCCGCGAGATCCGCGTCCGCTCGGCAGACGGAGCCTTCCGTGTGCTGTACGTGGCGAAGTTCGAGGAGGCGGTGTACGTGCTCCGCTGCTTCGACAAGAAATCTCGGAAGACATCGCCAAAAGACGTCGCGATGGGGAAGCGGCGATACAAGG
>JBGPPC010000016.1:0-24702 GCA_041488355.1 Gammaproteobacteria bacterium | reverse complement strand
GGGGCAACAGCCGCGACAAGAACGCCATGATGGGTGCATTGGACGTCGAGCTGATCGAGCACGGTGACGACTTCCAGGCGGCACGCGAACATGCCATCCTCCTGGCGCAGGAGCGCGGACTGCACATGGTGCCTTCTTTTCACCCGCTGCTGGTGCAGGGGGTGGCCAGTTACTCCTTGGAATTGCTGCGGGCCGTGCCCGATTTAGACGTGGCGTATGTGCCCATCGGTTTGGGCTCGGGTATCTGCGGCATGATCGCCGCGCGCGAGGCGCTGGGCCTTACGACTGAGATAGTAGGCGTGGTTTCGCAGCAAGCACCCGCCTACGCCCTATCCTACGAGCAGCACCACCCAGTAGAGCATGCGGTAACGACGTCGATCGCCGACGGCGTGGCCTGCCGAACACCGGAACCAGATGCTCTGGAATTGATCTGGCGTCACGTTGCGCGAGTGGTGCTGGTCAGCGACGACGAAGTCGAGAACGCAATGCGGCTGATGTTCACCGCCACACACAATGTGGCCGAAGGTGCGGGCGCTGCCGCTCTGGCCGCGGCGTTGAAAGAACGCAAGCGCGTCGCCGGACGCAAGGTCGCACTGGTATTGTCCGGCGCCAACGTCGATCAAGACGTGCTCGCGCGCGTGCTGGGCAGCGGGTGACTGCCCCAGAGGCAGGAAACTACCGCTGATCCATCGCTGCGGCCTGGCGCCGGTGTCCTGAGGGTCGTGCTCTCTTGGCTACGGCGCGCAGCTCCCATACATCCCTAAGTAGATCCACCAGAGCGCGGATCACGGGATCCTCTTCGCGATCACGTAAGTAGACGAACTTGAGCGCAGTGCTAAGACGAACCTCCTTCCAGAGGCACACCTCGCCCGCGCGGGCTTTGTCGAGTGCAAGATCCTCCCGCATCAGCGCCATGCCAAGGCCTGAGACGACCAGCGAGCACACAACGCGCTCATCGTCCGCCTCGAGTACTTTCGTTGGTACGATGTCATGCTGGCGGAACAGCGTGTTTGCCAGCTCGTTGTGCGTGCTGATCGGTGGTGTCATGACCCATGGCTCAGCGGCGACGTCTTTCCACGTAGCGTGTTCGAGTCGCCCTTTCCAAGCGGCGGGTGCCACGATCCGGTAGGTGAGATCACGCAGCGCCACGTCGGCGACGCTGGGGTGACTTAGCTTACCGTAGTAGAAACTAGCATCCAGATCGCCCTCGCGCACTTTTTCGAAGGCGGCGCCCGTCACCTCGTGGTGAAGCTGAATTTCGATCCGCGGGTAGCGCTCCACGGCGGCGCTCATCAGCTCGCCGACTCGGATCAACTTCGGATCGGATAACGTCCCCACGCGAGCCACGCCCACAACCTCTCCCTTGATCGTGCGCGCCTCGTTGCGCAGCGATTGCGCGGCCAATAGCAGCTTTTGCGCCTCGCCGACGAGGCGCTTTCCGGCGGCGGTCAGCGTCATTCCGCTCGACGTGCGCTCGAACAGCTCTAGCTCCAACTCCTCTTCGAGCGCTTTGATCTGAGCGCTCAACGCCGGCTGGCTCACGTGCAGCCTATCCGCCGCGCGGGTGAGATGACCGAGTTCGGCAACTTCGACAAAGCTGCGTAACTGATATAGCTCCATAAGACCTTGGCAAGTGCGGAACGAGGCTGAATTTTAACACAAAATGCTGCGATGCACCGTGATTATCTGCAAAGCTGATGAAGGCTATCAGAACAAACGATTGGAGCTCTTTCGCGGTCTCGTCTAACCTCTGAGCTCGCATGTGACAGTGCGAGTAACCCTATATCGCGTAAGGTGTTAGATCATGAAACGGAGAACCTTGTGGGACGAGCGGTTGGGTATGTTGATGGCGTGTGGCAGCCCTGGTAGCGCGTTGGCTTACCACCTTGGCCAAACTACTTTCGAACCGAGGATGGTGCAACGCAGTACGGCACCCGAAGGCAGCCTGGCTCAGCCCGATCGGTTGCCTGCTTCGGGCACGACCGGGAGCGCGGAAGCGGGGGCGGATACGGCGGGTAGACGTTCGTTAGCCGGCTGGCTCACTCGCGCCTGGCGTCGCCTGGAGGCCTGGTCGTGGCAGCGGCGAGTGCGGGAGCGTGAAGCCTACCTCGCGCAGGCTAAGGACCTCGTCGATCTGGAGGCGCGCATGCGCGATTTGGACGGCGATGCGTTTCTTTCCCGCGCTCGGACACTCTACTGAGGAGATCTGCGATGAAGAAGACATTCAACACGCTGCTGAGCTGGTTTTCGAGCTGGCAAGAGCAAGCAGCGCAAGTTGAGCGTGCGCAGACGTTGCCGATGCCGGAGCACGAACGGCGCCTGCGCGAACTGCAAAGAAGCGGCCGCATGCTATTTCTGCCCTAAGGTCTGAGGGGCGCAGGGAGGATCTGCATGCGCCTGCAGTGCCTGAGCATCCGAACTTGTCGAGGACCTGGAGAATGTCGATGTCGTCGAACCGCTGCCGTCTATTCGCTGCGTCATTGCTGATCGAGCTCGGTAGCGCGCACGCAATGGTTCCCGAGAGAGTTGTGTTCAAGCCGGGCGAGAGCAGTGGAGCGACCCGCGTCGGTTCGCCCCATGCTCAGCTCATGCGCTTTCTGATGCAGCCCGTGGAGGATCCGAATCGACTGCGCGGCTACCGGATCGCCATTCTGGCCGCGGACGGCGTGGACGGGTTCGACCTCGACGTGCCGAGACGCTTCCTCGCCCAGCGCGGCGCCGTCGTCCACGTCGTGGTCCCTCGTTCGGCCAAAGACTTCCAAGCCGCCGGCTCAGGCGCGCAGATCGAGCCCGAGATGCAAATCACGGTGCTCGATCCCTCCGGCGAAGAACACACCGCTTCTTTCGACCGCTTCGTGGATCAGGTGCAGCCCTGCGAATACGACCTCGTTTATCTTCCGAGCAATCTGGCCTTTTCAGACCATGTGGCCGAACAGCTGAGCATCGCGTTTTTGCACCAGGCCGGGGCCGAGGGCAAGCCCATTTTTGCCATGGGCAATGCCACGCTGGTTTTGTTCAAGGCCGGTTTGATCAGCAGGCGAACGGCCCACGCCGATCAGGCGACGGTGAGCCTGATCTCGCCACTGACAGCTGCCGATGAGCTTCCCCGGAGCGGTGGAGTCGTCCATACCGGCCGCGACGCCTTCGACATGCCGGTGTTGATGGACGAGCTGACTGCTGCACTGCGCGGTCGCGCGTCACAGCAGCAGTAACAAGCCCGCACCTCGGATCTCGCCTTTCTCGGTACAGTCGAGCGCGGTTGTCTATTCTGTTTTGGCATTCGGTTATATTGCCAATCGGCGGGGTTAAATGAGCTGGCAGAGAATCGCGCACTCGACTTCATCGCCTTCGCGAGCACGGCAGCAGGCCAGGCGATCTTCGCCAAGTACCGTTTCCTGAAACCTTTAAATCCGCCCCGCGCGCTGTCGAGGTGCCCCTCGCTCGACAAGCCGCGCGTACAGCCCCGCTCCACGCTGTCTGCGTCAGACCTTTCCGACAATCACCTCCGAGCCCTTGGACTGCGACCGCTTGCTCGCCGACCTTGATGGCAAGCTCATCCGCCGCCTCGTTCGTAGTCGATGCGGAAATGACGGCTGGGTTTCTCTGACGGGATCCGCGCTCCGAACAGCTGCGCGGCTACATCACGTCGCTGCAAATGGGCACCGGTCAGAAGCATTTCCTTCTGAGCACCAGGCCATCGTCGTGCGCCTAGTGCATTCCGGCGGTAGTGGACGAGATGGTCGAGGTATTCAGCAAGACGGCAGTCAAGTACTCGCTCGACCCAGTCACGGTCGCAGGCAAGTTTGCCGTGCTCGACAGCGATCTCGGGGGGCTGTTCTATCGGATCGGGGACGCCGTGCAAGCCGCGGAAGCGCCCTCACGAGAGTGAGCTGCCGCAGCGCGACTGGGTCGAGACACCGGCGCAGATTGATAACGACCGCAGCAGCCTCAGGGCCAGACTGCGATCAACCGCGCGTTGGCCGACTCCTTCACCGGCGGCCTCGCACGATGGTCACGCAACTTCTCTACCAGCACGTCGATGGGCAGCGGCCGGCTGAAGTAATAGCCCTGAATCTCGTCGCAGTCGTGCCCGCCCAGGAACTCCAGCTGCTCACGCGTCTCCACGCCCTCGGCAACGGTCCTGAGCCGGAGGCTGTGCGCCATCGCGATGATGGCTTTGGTCAGCGTGGCATCGTCGTTATCGCCAGGCAGACCCTGAATGAACGAGCGGTCGATCTTGATCGTGTCGATAGGAAAGCGCTTCAAGCCCGCCAGAGAGGAGTACCCGGTCCCGAAGTCATCCATTGCCACGTGGACCCCCATGTCCTTGAGCCGTGCAAGCAAGCGCGCCGCGTGCTCGGCGTTGCGCATGACCATACTCTCGGTGACCTCGACTTCGAGCAGCGAAGCGTCCAGACCGAACTCGCGCAAGGTCTCAGAAACGAGCTGGATCAGGTGGTCGTCCGAGAACTGTCGAGCGGATAGATTCACCGCTACGCGCAAAGGTCCGATGCCTGGCATGCGCGGAAGGTGAGCGGCGTTCTCGCAAGCCTTCCGCAACACCCACTTACCCAGCGGCACGATGAGCCCGGTGTCCTCCGCCAGGCTGATGAAATCTCCCGGCGGTACCAGTCCGTGGTCGGGGTGTTGCCATCGCACAAGAGCTTCCATGCCGGTGACGCGCCCGGAAACGATGTCCTGCTTGGGCTGATAGTGCAGCACCAGTTCGTCGCGTTCGAGCGCGCGGCGCAACTGGGTCTCGAGCGTGAGTCGCTCCAGGCTGTGAGTATCGGCCTGTGGAGAGTAGTAGCGCCAGCTGTTGCGGCCCTGTTCCTTAGCCCGATACATGGCGATGTCGGCGTGCTTCTGCAGGGCGTGCAGGTCGGCACCATCGGCGGGATAGGTGCTGATACCGATGCTGGCGGTGACACGAAGCTCCTGCTCGCCCAGCGCCAGCGGTTGGGCGATAGCTTCCAGCACTTTCGCAGCGACGCCGGCGGCATGCTCGCTGTCTGGTACATCCTCCAACATCACGATGAACTCGTCGCCCCCAAAGCGGGCTACCACGTCACTGCTACGCAAGCATTGGCGCACGCGCGACGCCACTTCCCTGAGCAAGCGATCGCCCGCGTCGTGGCCCAGCGTATCGTTGATGTTCTTGAAGCGATCCACATCGACAAACAGTAACGCCACCGAGGTGGCCGCCCGCTGCGCCCGGCTCAAAGCATGATCCAGCACCTGGTTGAACTGGGCGCGGTTCGGCAATCCGGTCAGCCCGTCGTAGTGCGCCAGCTGCCGGATGCGTTGCTCAGACTCGTGGCGTTCGATTGCGATCTTGGCAATGTTGGTGATCCGGGCTGTCAGCGCCGTCTCGCTCGCCGACGGGTCGCGCGACTCGCGGATGAAGACCGTGAAGGCGCCGAGAATCGTGTTCAAGGCGCCAGGTATCGGCAACGACCAGCAGGCGCGCAGCCCGTTCGACCGGGTCGTGTTCCGCAACTCCTGCCACAACGGATCGGCGGCGAGATCGGAGACGATCACCTGCTGTTTGCTCCAGGCCGCGGCACCGCACGATCCCGCGCGAGGGCCGACCGGCACGCGCGCCATTGCATTGCGGAGCTCTGACGGAAGACCCGGCGCCGCCGCCAACTCGAGGTGGCCGCTGTCCTGTTCCAGCAGGTGCACCGAACACAGAGTCCAGCCGGACTGCTCCTCCACCAGGCGGCAGAGCAGGTCAAGAACCTCCGGCAGAGGCGAGCCCGTCGCGATAGCTTCCAGCACTCGCCTTTCGCTCTCGAGCTGCAGCTGCTGGCTCTTGCGTTCAGTGATGTCGAGAACGGTGCCACGCAGCCGGTGCACGCTCCCGTCGGCGTCCGGCTCGGGTTGGCACAGCGCGTGGATCCAACGCACCCCTTGGGCCGGTGTAAGGATGCGAAACTCCGTCTCATAGGGCGCGCCGCCCTCCACCGCGTGACGCATCAATCTCTGCAGTCGCCCGCGGTCGTCGCGATGGACCCGCGCGATCAGCTCCCGACAGGAAGGGATCGTGTTTGCTTGTTCAGTTCCGTAGATGCGAAAGGTCTCTGCCGACCACACCGCGGTGTGCGCAGAGGAGTCATACGTCCAGCTCCCGAGGTGAGCCATGCGCTGCGCGTCGGCCAACATAGCCTCGCTTTGCCGCAAGGCCAACTCCTTCCGTTGATGCTCGGCGACTTCGCACTCGAGACTACGGTTCAGGGCCTCGGTCCGAGCCGTCGATTCGGTGAGAACTTCGATCAGCTGGCTGTTGCGCTGACTGAGAGTCAGGCTGGTGCGCAGTGTCGAGTTCACGTGCTTGGCGACTGCGATCATGGCCAGTCCGTAGAGTACGGCCATCACACTCATGGAAAAGTAGATCTCGCTCCCTCTCAGGAGGAACTGGAGTGCGATGGGTACGGTGGCGGGCAGTGCGAAGAACACGAAGGCCGACAATACGGGCGAAAGCGTAGCGACTGAGCCCGCAATCATCCCCGCCACCACGAACGACGTGAAGACCTGGTGGGGAAACGAGTTCTCCGGGAAGAACAGGACGCCGGCCGCGCCCCACAAGATTCCGGAGGCAGCGGCACCGAGAAGGAACGAGTTGCGCCAGCTGCCGATAGCCTGATGCGGGGGCCGCGCTCGCTGGAACGCGAAGGCTTGCGACAGGCGCGCCACCGATACTGTTCCGATACAGAGCAACCAAACGGCGACCGCGACGTGCTCGACCTGCGACCACTGTACGAAAGCCAGGATCGCGGAGTTGATCAGGGCGATGAACTGCGTGAGCAGTGCATTGTCGTACAGTAAGTAGACCTGCTTCGCGAGGACCTCGTCGCCACCTCCTTGCGCGCGGAATCCCTTGGCGTCCCGCCTTGCTGGCGGCACAGTTATGACTTCCCCTGTTGGCATGTCTCTGCGTTCTCGTTTTATGTTGATGCACAAAGCAAGAAGCTAAAAAAGCAAGTGGCGAGCCCACACTCGATGCGAATGCAACAGCAAGGTAAATTCTAGCGAGCGGCGAGGGGGAACGAAGCACGCGATGCGTTGACAACGCAGCAAGCGTTGCGCAGATTCAGAGTCCGAACTGCAGCTCCGCCAAACGAGAGTACAACGGACTGCCTGCGAGCAGCATCTCATGAGTGCCCAGCCCCACCAAGCGCCCACGGTCGATCACCGCAATGCGGTCGACGCGCCGCACTGTCGCAAGCCGGTGCGCGATGATCAACGTCGTACGGTTCTGCATGAGGCGCTCCAGCGCGGCCTGTACCATCTGCTCGCTTTCCGAGTCGAGCGCGCTGGTGGCCTCGTCGAGCAGCAGGATGGGCCGGTCCGAGAGGATGGCACGGGCGATGGCCAGGCGCTGGCGTTGGCCCCCGGAGAGCCGGACGCCGCGCTCGCCCAGTTCTGAGTCGTAGCTTCCGGGTAAACGTTCGATGAATTCGGTAGCAAAAGCGGCTTCGCACGCCAGCCTGATCTGCTCATCGCTTGCGTCGGGCCGCCCATAGCGCACGTTGTCGCGCACGCTTGCGGCGAAGATCGCCGGCTCTTGCGGCACCCACGCGATGCGATGCCGGGCTGCGCTCGGCTCAACTTGCCTCAGATCCACGCCGTCGAGCAGCACCGCGCCAACGCTCGGATCGTAGAATCGCATCAGCAGCTGGAATACCGTGGTCTTCCCCGCGCCTGAGGGACCGACCAGCGCCAGTTTCTCTCCGTGCTGCACTCTGATCGAGAATTCCTCCAATGCAGGTTGGCCGGGACGGGTGGGGTAGAAGAAGGTGACTGCGTGTAACTCCACCGTTCCGCGCGGCGGCTCTGGCAGCGGCAATGGCTTGGGTGGTGCAGTAACCTGCGGTCGCGTGCTCAGGATTTCGATCAGCCGTTCGGCGGCACCCGCACCGCGCTGCAGATCGCCGAACACTTCGCTGATCGCGCCAGCAGAGCCGGCCACGATGGCGGCGTAGAAAACGAAAGCGGAGAGCTCGCCGGCGGTTAAGCGACCGGCAAGCACGTCGTGGCCGCCGATCCAAAGGATGACGCCGACGCCACCGAACACCAACATGATCACCGCCGCCACCAGGGCCGCCCGCTGGCGGACGCGGCTTAGCGCCGTTTTGAATGCCGCAGTAAGGCGCTGGCCGAACAGTTTCCGATCCTCATCTTCGTGACCGTACGCCTGCACCGTGCGTATCTCGTGCAACGTCTCGTCCACATGGGAGCCGAGGTCCGCGACGCGGTCTTGGCTGGCTCGCGCCAGCCGCCGGACCCGACGGCCGAACAGGACGATGGGCGCAATGACTACCGGGACCATCAGCAACACCAGGGCGGTGAGCTTCCCGCTGGTCAGCGCCAGCATGACCAGACTGCCGATCCCGAGCAGCGTGTTGCGCGCTGCCATCGACACGCTGGTGCCCACGACTTGCTCGAGCACGGCAGTGTCCGTGGTCAGCCGCGAGGTAATCTCACCCGTCCGGGTCTGTTCGAAGAACGCAGGCGAAAGCTCCAACAGATGCGAGAAGACGGCGCGCCGGATGTCGGCGATCACGCGCTCGCCAAGCCAGGAGACAAGATAAAAGCGCACATAGGTGCTGCTCGCCATCACCACGATCACGCCGAGCAGCGCGAACAGCGCCCAGTTCAGCGCGCTCGCATTCCCTTGCGCGAAGCCCATATCGACCACGCGCTTCAGTCCCTGCCCGATCACGAGAAAACACCCAGCCGCCACGATCAGGGCGAGCGCCGCACCTGCGATCCGCGCGCGATAGGGCGCGACGAACTGCCAGAGGATCGACAGATGCTTCAGTCGACGCAGCCCGACCGCGGGCTGGGTTCTGGCGGGAGCCGGGCGGGCCAGCGGCTCGAAGCTCAAGCCGCGCCCTTGGCTGAGGGACGCCGCGACGGCACACGCGCCGCGCGCAATCTGCGCTCGTGCTCGACGATGAAATCCGACAAGAGCTCGAAATCGCGGCGTCGCGCGCTTCCCGGACGCGCGACCAATGCGATCCGGCGCGACGGTACATGCGGTGCGAACGGACGGGCGATGAGCCGGGTGCCTTTCAGCACCCCGGCTTTAATGGCGAGCTCCGGCAACAGCGTTACCCCGAGGCCACCTTCGACCATCTGAACCAAAGTGTTCAGGCTCGTGGCCTCGATGCGTGACTCGGCGTTGGCCCGACGATTGCCGCAGGCGGCAATGGCGTGGTCGCGCAGGCAATGACCTTCCTCGAGCAACAGGATCTGACCCGGATCGAGCTGTTTGACCGCTACGGCTTTATCTTGCGCGTGTGGATCGTCTTCGCGCGCAACGAACCAGAACTCGTCCTTGAACAATTCGCGCACCGCCAGCTCGCCCGTCTCGTAGGGAAGCGCGATCAGAGCCATGTCCAATTGCCCTGAACGCAGCCGTTCCAGTAATCGCTCCGTCAGGTCTTCGCGCAGATAGAGCTGAAGCGCGGGATAGCGGCGGCGCAGCGCCGGTAGGAGCCCGGGCAGAAGAAACGGCGCAATGGTCGGGATGGCACCCAGGCCCACCCGCCCCGTGAGCGGCTCGGCCGCGCTCTTCGCGGTGGCGACAAGGTCCTGGACATCGGCCAGCAACCGACGGGCGCGGGCCACCACCTCCTCACCTACTGGTGTAATCCGCACTACGCGCGTATCCCGCTCCACCAGCTGCACGCCGAGCACGCTCTCCAGCTCCTTGATTCCGGCCGAGAGGGTGGACTGCGTCACGAAGCTCGCCTCGGCAGCCAGCCGGAAATTGAGGCTGTCAGCCAGCTCCACCAGATAACGGAGCTGGCGCAAGGACGGCAAAGCGTTGGAAGTCATACCGGTTTGATCGGATCTCTCGATCAGTCTAAACGAAAAACATCGTTAGCTCGATCAATTGCGATGCCACAAACTGCCTCCATGTTGAATTTCGTAACCGCACAACGTTCAATACAAAGGAGCAAGAACATGTTGACCATCGGAGATCGTATCCCGACCTTCAATCTTCAAGCTGTGGTGTCCACCGACCAGGACAAGGCCTTCGCCAGCATCGACAATTCGTCCAACCCGGGCAAGTGGAAAGTGATCTTCTTCTGGCCCAAAGACTTTACATTCGTTTGCCCGACCGAGATCGCGGCCTTCGGTAAGCTCAACACCGAGTTCAACGACCGGGATGCGGTGATTTACGGCGTGTCGATCGACAGCGAGTTCGTGCACCTGGCTTGGCGCCGCACGCATCCGGACCTGAAGAGCCTGCCGTTCCCGATGTTGGCCGACATCAAGCGCGATCTGTCCCAGGGCTTTGGCGTTCTCGACAAGCAGGCCGGCGTCGCATTGCGCGCGACTTTCATCGTCGACCCGGAGGGCGTAGTCCGGTTCGTGTCGGTAAACGACATGAGCGTCGGACGCAATCCGGAAGAAGTGTTGCGCGTACTCGATGCACTGCAGACCGACGAGCTCTGCCCCTGCAATTGGCAGAAGGGAGACGAGTTCTTAAAGGCCGCATAAAGCCGTGACTCGTGATTCGTGACAAGACGCCGCGAAGCGGCGTCTTGTGGCGGAGGCAAGCTTCCACTGGAAGGCTAAGCGCGTTGCGCGGCAGAAGCCTACTCGTGGCCTGTTAATTCGTAAGGTTAGGAGATGTGCAAATGAGCATTCAAGCACTTAGAGACCAGCTGCCCGAGTACGCCAAGGACCTCAAGCTGAACTTGGGGAATCTGGCGAACGAGACGGTGCTGACTGAAGTTCAGAAGGCAGGAACCTTCATCGCTACGGCCATCGCCTCGCGCAATCCGGAGGTGATCGAAGCGGTGATCGCGGAGTTC
Source organism: Gammaproteobacteria bacterium (assembly GCA_041488355.1). Classification (GTDB taxonomy): domain Bacteria; phylum Pseudomonadota; class Gammaproteobacteria; order Burkholderiales; family SHXO01; genus SHXO01. The sequence continues at coordinate 13,870 of JBGPPC010000016.1, read as the reverse complement.
GGTCCGAAGCTGGATGCCGCGACGCTCAATGCCGTGAAGGCGGCGGCTGCGATCATGGGCATGAATAACGTTTACTACCGCTTCTTGCATCTCGCTGACAGCGAGGACTACAGCAAGCTGCCGGCGAAGCTGCGCATGAACGTGATCGCCAATCCAGGCGCTACCCGGCAGGATTTCGAGCTCTGGTGCCTGGCGGTTTCGGCGATTAATGCATGCGGACGGTGCATCGCTGCGCACGAGAAGGTGCTGCGCGACGCTGGCACGACCCCGGAGCAGATTCAGGCAGCGGTGCGCATCGCTTCGGCAGTGCACGCAGTTGCGGTGACGCTTGAAGCGGAGCGAACGCTGCAGACCCAGCCGCTGGCGCAAGCAGCGTAGCAGCTGGGCTATGGCCGGGGCGGACTTTGTCCCGCCTTGGCCGACTCCTGGATCGTCTGCAGCGCGGACTTCTGCATCTCCAGGGTCTTGATGGTCATCTGCAGGAAGGTGAGATTCATCTTCAGCCAGTTCTCGACCGACTGCAGTTCCGCTGTCTTCTTCTCGATCTCGCCGATGTCCATGGTCGGCGTGAACATGCCGGGGATCGGGAAAGATGTGGGATTCCACATCTTCTGGAAGAACTCGAACAGATCCTTCGAGTAGTCTTCGCCCATGTCGGAGACTACATCGTCGGGCCCAGCACCCACGGCGCGAACTCGTCCTCGCCGTAGCCGAAGATCTCGCTCTTGGACGGCTGCCCCGAAGCGGTCTTGACGATCATCTCGAAGAACTGCTGGCCCACTTCGTGGATGCTCGCCTTGCCGTCCACGATCACGCCACAGTTGATATCCATATCCTCTTCTTGCCGCTCGAACAGGGCACTGTTCGTTGCAAGCTTGAGCGAGGGCGACGGTTTGCACCCGTAGGCGGAGCCGCGGCCGGTGGTGAAGCAGATCATGTTGGCCCCGCCAGCCACTTGGCCAGTGGCCGACACAGGGTCATAGCCGGGCGTGTCCATGAACACGAAGCCTTTGGCGGTAACGCGCTGCGCGTACTCGTAAACCGCCATCATCCCGGTGGTGCCACCCTTGGTCGCCCCGCCTAGCGACTTCTCCAAGACGGTGGTCAGGCCTCCCGCCTTGTTGCCCGGCGATGGGTTGTTGTTCATCTCACCGCCCAAACGGGCGGTGTGCTCCTCCCACCACCTGATCCGCTCGACCAGCTTCTCTCCCACCTCGCGGTTGACAGCACGGCGGGTGAGCAGGTGCTCGGCACCGTAGATCTCGGGTGTCTCGGACAAGATCGCGGTGCCGCCGTGACGCACGAGCAAATCAACCGCCGCGCCCAGCGCCGGGTTGGCCGAGATGCCCGAGTAGCCATCCGATCCGCCGCACTGCAGCCCCAGCATCAGGTGGCTCACGGGCGCCGGCGCGCGCTTGACCTTATTGGCGTCCGGCAGCAGCTCTTTGATGCGCGCGATGCCTTCTTGTATCGTCTTACGCGTGCCGCCGGTCTCCTGGATGGTCATGGTCTGCAATTGTTCGGTGCGCTTGAGTCCTTGCGCGGCCAGAAGATCGTTGATCTGGTTGGCCTCGCAACCCAAGCCCACCATCAGCGTCGAATGCATGTTGACGTGCGTGGCATAACCCCCGAGCACACGACGCAAGACGTCGACCGGCTCGCCCGTCGATCCCATGCCGCAGCCGGTCTTGTGATGGATCGGCACGACGCCGTCCACGTTGGGATAGTCTGCCAGCGCTTCGCCCTTGAAGTGATCGGCGATCAGTCGGCACACGTGCGCAGAGCAGTTCACGCTGCTTACCACGCCGACGTAGTTGCGCGTGGCCACGCGTCCGTCCCGGCGGTGGATGCCCATGAAGGTCATCGGATCGGCAACAAAATCGGTTGGCTTGTAGTCCTGACAAAACGCGTAGTCGCGCTGAAAATCGCCCATGGCCAGGTTGTGCACGTGCACGTGCTCGCCGGCGCGGATGGGGCGCGTCGCGAAACCGATGATCTGGTTGTAGCGGTGTACTGGCTGACCCTCTGCGACGTCGCGGATGGCGACCTTGTGGCCAGCCGGAACGTTGACTGCGACGCGGACGCGCTCTTTGATGAGCTCGGTCCCTGCGGGAAGTTCGACTCGTGCGATCACGACGTCGTCGTTCGGATTGAGCTTGATGGTCAGGTCTGCAGTCTGCAGCATGGGAACCTCCTCGATGTGGCAGGCCGGGTTATCTTCCGGCAACAGCCAAAAGCGACATTTTAGAGTATTTCCCGCGCGCAGCCACTACGCGTGACCAGGCGAAGGGGGCCTTCTGTCAGTGAGACTCCCTCGGGATAGGGGCGCTGCTGCCACCCACCAAGAAGTCCATACCATTCGTAGCTTCGATACCGCTTCTTGTCGTCTACCATCCGTGCATTGCACCAAATCTTCAAAACCAAGGAACCGTGAAGGGGACGCGCAGGGGTCGAGCGCCCTGCCCCGCCGGGATTCTCGCGTCCCGGTCAGCGCAGGGCGCCGCCGCCTGGGGGTCTCCTCCCCCACTACTCTATTCTTTGACCGCGCCGGTCATGCCGGCCACGTAATATTCCACGAAGAACGAATACATCACCGCCACCGGCAGCGATCCCAGCAGCGCGCCGGCCATGAGCGCGCCCCAATGGTAGACGTCGCCTTCCACCAGCTCGGTGATCACGCCCACCGGTACCGTCTTGTTCTCCGACGACGAAATGAAGGTGAGCGCGTAGATGAACTCGTTCCAGGACAGCGTGAAGGCAAAGATACCGGCGGAGATCAGGCCCGGCACCGCCAGCGGCAAGATGATCTTGACCAGGATCTGCCAGCGCGTGGCGCCGTCGATGAGGGCGCACTCCTCGAGCTCGAACGGGATAGTCCTGAAATAGCCCATCAGCAGCCAGGTGCAGAACGGGATCAGGAACGTCGGATAGGTGAGGATCAGCGCCAGCTTGGAGTCGAAGATGCCGAACTTGAACACCATCGTCGCGAGCGGAATGAACAGGATGCTGGGCGGGATCAAGTAAGCCAGGAAAATCGCCATCCCGGTCTGGCGCGAGCCCCGGAAGCGCAGCCGCTCGATGGCGTAGGCGGCGAACACGCTCGCCGCCAGCGACACGAAGGTGGCGATAACGGAGATCAGGATGGTGTTCCACATCCAGCTCGGATAAGCGGTGTGGAATAGAAGTTTGTTGAAGTGCTCGAAGGTCGGGTGCTTCACCCAGAACGGATTACCCGCTGTGGACAGCAGCTCGGCATTCGGCTTCACGGATGTGACTGCCATCCAGTAGAAGGGGAACAGCAGCACCACGAGAAAAACGCCGAGCGGAATGTAGATCGTCACCACCTTGCGCGGCAGCGATACTAGATACGCCATTCCCGTGGTTTGTTCGGTGTCTTTCATGATTTTGCCGGGTGAATGCGTGAATGCGTGAAGGGTGAAGGGTCATGTACCCTCGCTGCCTTCATCCTTTCCGCCAACGCCTCAGCACCGCTCACGGTTTTGCCCTTCACCCTTCACGCATTCACCCTTTACTCAATCTTTCGTTCCCTGCTGCCACCGCCTGCGCTGCAAGCCGAAATAGCTGAACAGGATCGCGGCCAGCAGGAACGGGATCATCGCCGTGGCGATGGCCGCGCCCTCCCCCAGTGCGCCGCCCGGGATTGCGCGCTGGAATGACAGCGTGGCCATCAAATGCGTCGCGTTGATGGGACCGCCGCGGGTAAGTACCCAGATGAGCTGGAAGTCGGTGAAAGTGAACAGCACCGAGAACGTCATCACCACAGCGATGATGGGCGAGAGCATCGGCAGCGTTATGTTCCAGAACTTCTGAAACGGCGTTGCACCGTCGATGGCAGCGGCCTCGTAGAGCGAGGGCGATATGGTCTGCAGCCCGGCCAGCAGCGAGATGGCGATGAAAGGCACGCCGCGCCAGACGTTGGCGATGATCACCGACATGCGCGCCATGTTGGGCTGGCCGAGAAAATCGATGTAGGTATGTATGATTCCGAGCCGCTGCAGCATCCAGCTCACGATCCCGAACTGGGCGTCGTAGATCCACCAGAAGGCGATAGCCGACAGCACCGTGGGAACGATGAAGGGCAGCAGGACGATCGCCCGGATGGACGCCTTGAACGGGATGTGTTCGTTGAGCAGCAGCGCCAGCCACAGGCCGAGCCCGAACTTCGTGACACTGGCAATCGTGGTATAGAGAAACGTGTTCCATACTGCCAGCCGGAACACGCTGTCGGTCACCAGCCACTCGTAATTCTCGATGCCGATCCACTCGCCGGGCCGCCCCACCTTCGCATCGGTAAAGCCCAGAAAGACGCCCAACCCCAAGGGATAGGTCAGGAACAGCAGCAGCAACGCGCCCGCCGGCACCATGAACAGCAGCCCAAGGAAGTGGCGGTTGTCGAACAGCCTGCCGAGGAACGACTGCGCGCCCGGTGGCTGGACCGTGCCGGTTGCGAACTGCGTTTGCGGTGCGTTCATCGCAGGCCGTCGTGACGGGCGCTAGCTGTAATACCGTTTGGCGCGACGCTCGGCCATGCGCATCGCGTCTTGCACCGACTCCGAGCCGGTGGCCGCCTGAGCAATCATGTCGACGACGGCAAAGTCGGCCATAGCTGCGGCCGAAGCCACGCCGAGCTTACCCGGCCAGCCGTTTGGCAACATCAGCTTCACCGCGTCACGGTAAGCAAAGCGCCGCGGATCGGACTTCCACACCGGGCTCGATTCGTAGAAGCGTAGCGGTTGCGTCACAAACCCAAGTGAAGCTTCCATCCACGGCTCGAATTGTTCCTTTTCCCACATGAACCGCAGGTATTCCTTGGCCGCCTGCGGATACTTGCTGTACTTGAACAGCACGGCGGTAAAGGCGAGCCCCATCTCCGTCGGCCGGCCGATCGGCCCGATCGGCATGTTGGCGTGAAAGATATCGTCCGCCATCGCCTTGACCTTGGGATCGGCCGAGTTCTTGGCGGCGTAGTAGATGGACACGCCGTTCGCCGTCAGACTGATTTCTTCGGCGAGAAAAGCTTTGTTGTTGCTGGGATCCAGCCACGACAGCGTGCCGGGCGCAAAGGTCGCATACAACTTCTTGGCGTACTCGAGCGCCGACTCGGTTTCCTTGGAGTTGATCGCCACCCGGTTGTTCTCGTCCACAAGCTTGCCGCCGTGCGACCAGAGTAACCAGTGACACCAGATGTTCGCGTCGCCCGTGGCATGGCCGAGCGCCATGCCAGGCGGCGTACCTTTCGCCTTGAGTGCCTGGCACAGTTTGAGAAAACCTTCGGTGTCGCGCGGAATGCCGTTGAACCCGGCAGCTTTCACCTGGCTCGCACGGTAGACGATGGCGCTCGCCCCCGCACCCATGGGGATACCGATCCACCGGCCACCACTGGTGCCGTACTGGCGAGCGAGGTCGTACCAGCCACCGTATTTCTTGCCCAGATATTCGGCCACATCGGAAACGTCGGCGAGCTTGTCGGGGTAAAGATGCGCGTCGTCGTTCGTGCCGATGATGATGTCCGGCCCGCTGCCGACGTTCGCGGCCACCGCTGCTTTCGGCCGCAGGTCCTCCCAGTTCTCGCTCTCCACTGTGACCGCGATACCGGTCAATTCAGTGAATTTCTTGCTGTTGGCCAGCCATTGATCCTCGTCGCCCTGCACGAAGCGCTTCCAGCGCAACACTCGCAGCGCGGCTCCGGACTCAGGCTTGAGAGACAGTTGCTGCGCCGCCGCGTCACGCGCCAAGAGCGATTGCCCCAACGCCGCCGACGCTACGACACCGCCGGTCGTCTTGAGAAAATCGCGGCGCGTATGAGTCTTCATTTCGTCCTACGGGCTACGCCAGTCGTTTACCGCTCGCGGGGTCGAAGAGGTAGGTCTTCTCCGCTATCGGCTGCAGCTGGATGGTTTCGCCGGGTTGGAAGATATGGCGCTCGCGCGAGACAACGGTGATTTCGCTGCCGGAGAGCCGGCAGTAGACTTGCGTGTCGGCGCCTGTGGGCTCCACTACGATCACCTCTGCCGACACACCGCCCTGGTTGATCAGGAAGTGCTCCGGGCGTACACCGAGCGTCACGTCGCGGCCGTCCGCTTCGCGGCACGCCGGCGCCGGCAGTTCGAAGGCATTGGACAGTTTTACTGCGGCGGCGCTGCGTTGCGCAAACTGGCCGGGTAAGAAGTTCATGGCCGGCGAGCCGATGAAGCCGGCCACGAACAGGTTGGCCGGGTTGTCGTACAGCTCCAGCGGGGAGCCGATCTGCTCCACGTTGCCGCCGTTCATGACCACGATCGTGTCGGCCATGGTCATGGCTTCAATCTGATCGTGAGTCACGTACACCGAGGTGGTCTTAAGCCGCAGATGCAGCTCCTTGATCTCGGTGCGCATCTGGACCCGCAGCTTGGCGTCCAAGTTAGACAGCGGCTCGTCGAACAGGAATACCTGCGGATCGCGGACGATCGCGCGGCCCATAGCTACGCGCTGGCGCTGACCGCCCGACAGCTGCCGCGGAAAACGCTCGAGGTACTCGGCTAGCCCTAGGATCTTGGCCGCGACATCGACCCGCTGGCGCATCTCGTCCCGGCTTCTACCCGCGAGCTTCATGCTGAAGGCCATGTTGTCGAACACGGTCATGTGCGGATAGAGCGCATAGTTCTGGAACACCATCGCGATGTCGCGGGCCTTGGGCGGGACGTTGTTGACGACCCTGTCTCCGATCCGGATCTCGCCGCTGGTGATTTCCTCCAGCCCTGCGACCATGCGCAGCAGCGTCGATTTGCCGCAGCCGGATGGCCCCACCAGCACGACGAACTCGCCATCGCGGATGGAGATGTCGACACCGTGAACGACCTCGACCCGGCCGAACGCCTTGCGCACACCTTTCAACTGGACAGAGGCCATTGGCGGTCCCTACGCGGGAAGCAGCCGGAAGCGAGCGCGCTCTAGTTCTGATTGTGCGCTGCAAGAGTGGAAGGTGGAGGACGCCACTCCGGTCTCCTCCTATAAGTCTTGTTCTAATCGGACAGGCAGTCTAACTGAATTGCCGATTTCGCGGCAACGGGCGCAAACGCGCGACCAACGGTTCCTGTCGAGGCAACGAGCTTGGCGCCCTGTGGCATACTTACCGCCCATCGTGCCGGCGCACGGGCCGGCTGAAAATAAAGAGGACAAGCGTGAGCGGCAGATTGCAAGGCAAGACCGCGTTGGTGACGGCAGCCGCCCAGGGCATCGGCCGCGCGACTGCATTGGCCTTCGCGCGCGAGGGCGCCACGGTGATCGCCACGGACATCAACACAGGCAAGCTGGGCGAGATCGCCTCCACCCCCGGCATCAAAACGCGCAGTCTCGACGTGACCGACCCGGCGGCCATCGCCTCACTGGCGAAAGAAGTGGCCGCTCCGAATGTGTTGGTCAACTGCGCCGGTTTCGTGCATCACGGCACCGTCCTCGAATGCACCATGAAGGACTGGGATTTCTCCTTCAATCTCAACGTGCGCTCCATGTATCTGCTGATCCAGGCGCTGCTGCCGCGCATGTTGGACAACGGCGGCGGTTCCATCGTCAACATCGCCTCGGTGGCAGGCAGCATCAAAGGTATCCCCAATCGCTTCGTGTACGGCGCCAGCAAGGCCGCCGTGATCGGGCTAACCAAGTCCATCGCGATCGATTACGTCAAGCGCGGCATCCGCTGCAACGCGGTGTGTCCCGGGACCATCGACACACCCAGCTTGGGAGATCGCATCAACGCTTTTGCCGACCCGGTGAAAGCAAGAGCGGATTTCATCGCCCGCCAACCCATGGGGCGGCTGGGCAACGCGGACGAGATCGCCGATCTGTGTGTCTATCTCGGCAGCGATGAGTCTGTATTCATGACCGGCCAGACGGTAATCAACGATGGCGGTGTTTCACTCTGAATCGCCAGATCAGAACAGACAGCTAACGGGAGAAGAAGATGAGACTGGTACGTTACGGTGACGCAGGCAAGGAGAAACCCGGAATCCTGGACGCGCAGGGCGCCATTCGCGATCTGTCCGGCGTGGTTGCCGACATCGACGGCAACGCTCTCGCGCCCGACAGCCTCGCCAAGTTGCGCGGGTTGAACGTGGACAGTCTTCCGAAGGCGGCGGGCAGCCCACGCTTGGGCTCCCCGGTGGCCATGCCAAGCAAGCTCGTCGCCATCGGGTTGAACTACTCGGACCACGCCAAAGAGGCCAACCAGGCGATTCCCTCCGAGCCGATCATCTTCATGAAGGCGACATCGTCGATCTCCGGGCCCAACGACGCGGTGGTCTTGCCCAAGGGCTCGAAGAAGGGCGATTGGGAAGTCGAGCTCGCGTTCGTGATCGGGAAGAAAGCGCAAAGCGTGAGCGAGGCCGACGCGCTCAGCTACGTGGCCGGCTATTTGATTTGCAACGACGTGTCGGAGCGCGAGTGGCAGCTCGAGCGCGGGCCTACATGGGACAAGGGCAAAGGCTTCGATACGTTCGCTCCGCTTGGACCATGGGTGGTGACCGCAGACGAGATCCGCGACCCGCAGAGCCTGGCCATGTGGCTGGACCTGAACGGCAAGCGCATGCAGACCGGCAACACCAACACCATGATCTTCAGCGTGAAGAAATTGGTGTCCTACATCTCTTACTGCATGACGCTATTGCCCGGTGACGTGGTGACGACCGGGACGCCACCCGGCGTCGGCTTGGGTGTCAAGCCCAATCCAGTTTTCCTCAAACCCGGCGACAGCATGCGGTTGGGCATCGACGGACTGGGCGAGCAGAAGCAGCAGGTGAAGGGCGGCTAGCATTTTTGCGCAGTTCGTGGGCGGCAGGGCGCATCGAATCGATGCGCCCTTTTGTTTTCACCTGATCGAGTGACGAGCTCAGCCGGTCGGCGGCGGGCAAGCGCCGTCATTCCGCGGCCGCCCGCGAGTGCAAAGCCTGGAAGGATCCAGATTGTTTGATTGCTGGATTCCGGTCGCACTCAGCTCCGCTAATTTCGATAGGACGGATCGGTTCGATCCAGCTTGCGCAGCAGGCCCGGCCACGCAAGTTGGCCGCCAAGCCCACGTGTGGCGGCCTGTCCCTGCGCTGCGATGCCTGTCAGGATTGCCTCCCGCACGTGTATCAATTCCCTGCCACCGGACTGTGCCAGCACTTGAATACGGCAGGCCCGCTCGAGCACGAACATAGCGAGGAACGCGTCCGCCACACTCGGGCCGACAGTGAGCGTGCCGTGATTGCGCAGAATCATGAAGGTGCGCGGACCGAGGTCGCGCACCAGCCGCGCCTTCTCGTCATCACGCAAGGCCACGCCTTCATAATCGTGGTACGCCAATGCAGCGAGGGGGAACAGCGCGTTCTGCGAAATGGGGAGAAGGCCGTCCTTCTGTGCCGAGACGGCCACGCCCGCGTCAGTGTGCAAATGCATCACGCATTGGGCGTCAGCGCGCGCAGCATGCACGGCGCTGTGGATGACGAAGCCAGCGGGGTTGATCTCGTGCGGGGAAGGCATGACCTTGTTCCCGCTCAGATCGACCTTCACCAGGCTGGAAGCGGTCAGCTCCTCGAACAGCATGCCGTAAGGGTTGATCAAGAAATGATGATCGGACCCGGGGACGCGGGCAGTCAGGTGCGTGAAGACAAGATCGTCCCAACCGTACAGTGCGACCAGCCTGTAACAGGCCGCCAGATCGACGCGCGTCTGCCATTCCCCAGGCGATACCAGGGAGCGCACGGCGGTTACCGCTTTCTCCACCGCAGTGTTCATCTTCTGACTCCTCTAATCATGTTCTCGGCCAGTATGCCCAAAAGCATGGGATACCGCAGCGCTGCCAGTGGGACTTTCGCGGCTCGATTGCGGCGATTTCGGCCTGGGCCGCGCCGCCGTACGCTCAGCCAAGATCCGCACAACGGAGGGGCTGACATTTCTTTAACAGCGGTCGCTCTGGCCTGAACATTGCGTCGATCCAGGCACGATCTTGATGCGGGAGCCATCATGGGAAGCAGAGAGTTTAGGGCAGAGGTGAGCAAGGCCCGGCCTATCCTGAACGAACGGGACTATCAAAACGCCAAGGCTCTACTCGCCAAGGAGATGCACCAGAAGCACACTGACCAGGTGTGGGCGCGTCTCGAGGCACTGATGCAAGAGGTGGCGGAGTACGAGCGACGGTTTCTGGAAGGCGAGGAAGACGACGCCTCCCGCTGGGTCGAGTACGCCTACGCCTCGGTCCTCGAGGAAACCGAAACGCCTCAGCGCCGCTGGACAGACGCCTCCGGCGAATAGAGTTGTTCCGCCTGTTTCGCGCTGTACCTAGAGCACCTCGGGGTCTTACCCCAGCGTAACTTCTCCTCACCCTGGCGCCACACTGTGGCGCCAACCCGCCACGGCCTCTCGCGACCCTCCGGGCTCGACCGGCAGTTCGGCTAAGCCTTCCCTTCTGGTTTCAACCACCTTCGCCTCGCGCCGAGGCGACAGCATGGCCCTGTGATGCGCCTGCCGCTAAACTGGGCGCTTTCGGCTGAAGAAGAGGGTTCCATGAACTACGTCAATCTGGGCTCGACCGGCCTCAAGGTTTCGCGCATTTGCCTCGGCTGCATGACTTACGGCTCATCCAAGTGGCGCGACTGGGTGCTTGACTACGATCAAGCCAAGCCCTTTATCCGTAAGGCGCTCGATTTCGGCATTAACTTCTACGACACCGCCGACGTGTACTCGCTCGGCGAGAGCGAAGTGGTATTGGGCAAAGCTCTCAAAGAGTTCGGGGTGCAGCGAGACAAGGTGATCATCGCCACCAAGGTCTGCAGCCCGATGGGGGACGATCCCAACCTGCGCGGCCTGTCGCGCAAGCACATCATGCACGCCATCGACGACAGCCTCCGGCGCCTGCAGCTGGACTACGTCGACCTATATCAAATCCACCGCTTCGACAAGAACACGCCGATCGAGGAGACGCTGGATGCGCTGAGTGACGTGGTAAAGTCCGGCAAGGCGTTGTACATCGGCGCTTCGTCCATGTACGCCTGGCAGTTCGCCAAGATGCTGTACACGGCGGATCTTCGCGGCTATGAGCGCTTCGTCAGCATGCAAAACCACTACAACGTGGTGTACCGCGAAGAGGAGCGCGAGATGAACCCGCTATGCCGCGACCAGGGCGTCGGACTGATCCCGTGGAGCCCGCTGGCGCGCGGCTTCGTCACCGGCAACCGGCGCAAAGAGGACAAGGGTGAAACCAAGCGCGCGAAGAGCGACGATTTCGCTCATCAGATGTACTACCGAGACTCCGACTTCACTGTAGTGCAGCGCGTTACCGAGATCGCGAAAAAGCGTGGCGTGCCGAACGCCCAGATCGCCCTCGCCTGGGTGCTGCAGCAGCCTGGTGTCACCGCGCCGATTATCGGCGCCAGCAAGATGAGCCATCTGGAGGACGCGGTAAAGGCGCTCGAGATCAAGCTCAGCGACGAAGAATTAAAGGCGCTGGTTGAGCCTTACGAGCCGCATCCAGTGCTTGGACATTCCTGAGCTGCGCCCGCATCCCTGCGCCAACAACAGAGGGCAGGACTGGTTGTCTACACCTCGGGTTAACGCGCGCGTGACCTGAACGTAGAATCCACCCCATGGACGCGTACGCTCGCCGCCTGTGCACGGCACCGATGATGGACTGGTCGGACCGCCACTGCCGCTATTTCTTCCGGCAGCTGACACCGCGCGCGCTGGTCTATACCGAAATGATCACAACCGGCGCATTGATCCATGGCGACGTGGCGCGGCATCTGCGTTTCCACTCCAAGGAGCATCCGATCGCGTTGCAGCTCGGCGGAAGCGACCCGGCGGAGCTGGCCCACGGCGCGCGCGTGGGTGAGGAGTGGGGATACGACGAGATCAATCTCAACTGTGGCTGCCCTTCGGAGCGAGTCCAGCGCGGCGCGTTCGGCGCGTGCCTGATGGCGGAGCCCGAGTTGGTTGCCGAATGCGTGAAGGCCATGCAAGACGCCGTCGGAGTTCCGATCACGGTGAAGCATCGCCTGGGCATCGACCGCATCGACGACTACGATTTCGCGCGGCGTTTTGTCGACACTCTCGCCGCGGCGGGCTGTCGGACGTTTATCGTCCATGCGCGTAACGCGGTGCTGAAGGGTTTGAGCCCGAAAGACAACCGCGAGGTACCGCCGCTGCGCTACGCCGAGGTTTATCGGCTGAAGCGCGAATTCCCCGAGCTCAACATCGTGATGAACGGCGGCGTCACCAGCTGGCCGCAGATCGAACAGCACCTGGCCCAAGTCGACGGCGTCATGCTGGGCCGCGCCGCCTATCACGATCCGTATCTCCTTACACAAGCAGATCGCCGCTTCCATGGCGACGCGGCTTCGCCCACGCGGACACAGGTGGTGAAAGCGATGTATGAATATGCACGGGACGAACTACAGCGCGGCACCTCGTTGCGCGCCATCACGCGGCATATGCTCGGACTGTTCCACGGCCAGCCCCGGGCGCGGCTGTGGCGCCAGCTGCTTTGCGACGCCTCCCGACTGACGCACAATGATGCGGGATTGCTCCTCGAGGCGCTGGAGACAACTGTCGCAGGCGACGCCGGACGCCCAAACCTTTCTGCAGCGTCGCTTCAATGCGCCGACGCGCCAGCCGGACGTTAGATCTGAAGTCTCAGATCGAGGCGGCTACTTTCAACCAATTCGCGCGGAGTAACGCTGCATCAGCGCGGGAGTCAGAGCACCCAGGACCGACCACATCACAGCGGAGATTGCCAGCGAGCCGATAGCGAAGGCCCGCACAACATCCGCTGGCAGCTCACTGTCCGCGTGGATCGGCTGAGGCGCCCCGATCAGATGTGGCAGCGCGACCAGCACTACCCCTAGCAGTTTGAGTGGAATGGATCTCGGCAACACGACACACGCCAATCCGATCGCTGTCGCTACCACCGTGGCTATCCACCACGTTTGCCGCGCGAAGAGATCGGCAGCATGCGCTCCGGGCAACTCGGGCGGCAGACCCAGGGCCGGCGCGAGCGAGAAGCTCGCGAACGCGGCCAGGCCCCATAGCAAGCCCTTGCGCCAGGTCACGTCTCGGCGTAGCGCATAACAGCCGGTAAGCAGCAGAGCGAACCCGCACGCGCCCAGACAAGTGAACAGCACGGAATAGAAGGTACGCTCAACGCCGGATGCGGCCGGCAGCACGTGCCCAACCGCCTCAAGCACTTCGGCCTGGAGAATCAACGGAACCAAAAACACCTGCTGCAGGATCGCGGCAACCATACCTGCCACCAGCCCCGCTATCAGCGCCGGCAACAGAAGGCCGAGCAGCGATGGCGCACGCGAGGCAGTCAATGGCACGGAAAGTTCAGACTGTGGCGGGCGTCGTGAGCCGCGTCATGGATGGAGGTGGGACCGGCGAAGCCCACTACATACAGGATTGCGAATCCGAATGCGATCACGGTCGCGGCGGGCCACAGCGCCGTGCGCCGATGGATGCCAGGCTCAGAGCGATCGAGCTCTTCAGAGCGCGTAGTCGACGGATGCATTGCGATCTCCCTCAGCGATTCGCGATTTATAGACTACCCTCGAATCCTCCGCAAGGCCGCCAACTGCTCGATATACTCTGCGCCTCGGCATATATCAGGCAAAGCAATGTCGGGCGATATCGGTTCGCAGCCCCAGGGCAGACCCCGGACCGTACGCGTTTGGGACCTTCCCGTTCGCGTGTTCCACTGGCTCCTGGTCGCCCTCATCGTTGTCTCCTTCACGACCGCCCAGATCGGCGGCAACGCGATGCAGATCCACGAATTCTCCGGTTTCACCATTCTGACTCTGGTGTTGTTCCGTGTGCTGTGGGGGATTTTTGGCAGCACCTACGC
>JBGPPC010000015.1:0-24742 GCA_041488355.1 Gammaproteobacteria bacterium | reverse complement strand
CGCCGTCCGGTGCCCAGAATCCGCCGCTCAGCCAGGTGGTGCCGCCTAGCAAGACGAGCACGACGGCAGCGACCCCGGCCGCGAAGAGCGTGTTCGAGATCAGCCGGGCCCGCCAGAGCCCGAACGCCGCGGCCATGATGAGCATCGCGCGCGGGAACGAAGTCAACACGAAGCCTGCCCATACGAAGTCGTTCAGGCCCGATGTGAACATGTGAGTTCCCGAGCCGGCGATGGAGTACGCGAGGGCTGCGACCACCGCGATGAGCAAGAAGAAAAGCGCTCCGAGGGCGGCACTGGAGGCGGTCGCCGCCGCGCCCCAACCGTCTTGTCCCGCATCCGCCAGGGTGGTCCTAAGCGCCCCCGCGAACCACATGAGATTGAGGACAGCCAAGCCGTAAAACACGGCCGCGATCAGAATCCGCATGCGATCGCCGTCGTAGAAGGCTGCCAGTGCGTCGGCCGATGCGCCGACCTGCGGCTGATGGCCGTAGACGATGTACGCGACTATGAAGCAGAGGACGGACTGGATGCCGGCTGTCCGCCACAAGCGTTCCCAGAACGCCGGGGTTGTGTAGACGCTGCCGGAGGAGGTCGTGCCTGTGGATGCACTCATGAGGATCTCCTTTCGAACTGAATCGGATGCGACGCGAGGCATTACAGCAGAACAGAATATACGCGGTCTTCGTCCAATGAGTGGCTGCGATGTCGGCTTGTCGGAATTGGAAGCTATGTCCGTGCTACCCGGTGGCATACATGCTCATGACCTTTAGCATGAACTCCAGCGGGGTGAGCTCCAGATCGCCCATCAGACGGTGAGCCGCTTGCACAGTATGCCCCATGAGGCCGCCGAGTGCTACCGATCGGGTCGCAGTGACCGGGTTCGGCCATTATGTGCAGATCCCAATTATGCACAGTTGGCTCTTCGCGTAGCGGCTGAGCCCACGTTTCCAGTGGTTCTGGAGCCGGGGGGGTCCGCGCACTGTACATAATTCTGGTGGTCCTCTGGAGTGGCAACCCCACTCCCGGAGACCATCATGGACCCGACACTACAGCGTTACCCCAACCCCAATGGCTGGCTTCTCAACGGCGCGCTCGCGCCGCACGTTGATGCGTTCGGCGAACATCTGAGGCAGGGCCGCTACGCGCCGAGCACGACCAACAGGTACCTCGCTTGCATCGCGCACTTCGCGCGGTGGATGACCCTGAGCCGAGCCGCAGTTGAGCACATCGATGAGGCGGCCGTCAGTCGATTCCTAACCGACCACCTACCTGGCTGCAGTTGCCCGGCTCCGGTCGTACGGGTTTACGCTGACCTCCGCGCCGCGTGTGGCCACCTCCTGCAGGTGCTGCGCGAGCAGGGTGTCGTCGCCGAGCCCGCTGTGGCAACCGGCCCCATCGCCGATGAACTGCGTCGCTTCGACGAACACATGCGCGGCGTACGAGGGCTTGCGGACAAGACACGCAGTGGGCGCGTTTGTATCGTGCAGCGCCTGCTGCAGCGGCAGTTTGCTGACCGACCCGTGGTGATCGCGGAGTTGCGGCCCGCCGACGTGCGCTGGTTCATAGCTGACCAGCTCGACCGCCATCGCACCGCCTCCAACGCCAGCGCGCTGGCCTCGGCGCTGTGCGCCTACTTCCGCTATCGCACGACCTGCGGGGATCAGGTGCATGCGCTGGCCGGCGTCATCGCGTCCCCGGCGCATTGCAGCCTGGCATCACTGCCGCGCTCGCTCACCGCTGCCGAGATCGACCGCCTGCTTGGCTCGTTTACCTCCGAGTTGCCGTCCCCACGGCGCGGCTATGCGATGGTGCGCTGCGCGCTGGACCTGGGCTTGCGCGCCAGCGAGATCGCTAAGCTCACGCTGAGAGACATCGATTGGCGCGCCGGCACCGTAACGCTGCGGGGAACGAAGTCGCGCCGGCAAGACATCCTGCCGCTTCCGGCGGCCACCGGCCGGGCGCTTGCCGACTACCTGCGCCGCGAGCGCCCGGCAACCAGCAACCCGGCGGTCTTCGTTCGCCGCAAGGCGCCGCGCGACCTGCCTGTTGGTGTCGACGCCGTACGCCGCGTGATCCGCGACGCGTACCGCCGCATCGGTCTGCCGCACGCGCGCGCGCATGCGCTGCGCCACACGCTGGCGCGGCGGCTGCTGGAGCACGGCAGCTCGCTCAAGGAGGTCGCCGATGTGCTGCGCCATCGCTCACTGAACACTACACTCATCTACGCCAAGCTCGATAGCCCTCGACTTGCCGCCGTCGCGCTGCCTTGGCCCGGGAGCGCGTCATGAGCGCGCCCGCCACGATGCAGACGATGGTCGGCAGCTATTTGGCCGAACGCCGCCGCCTGGGATTCGCGTTGGGTTCTCCGGGTCTGGCGCTGATGAGCTTCGCGCGCTACGTCGACCGGCTACGCCACCGCGGGCCACTGACCGTCGAGGTCATGGCCGAGTGGGCGCGGCACGACAAGTGGAACCGAGGTACTCCCGCGACCTGGGCGCGACGGCTGAAGCTGTTGCGCTCGTTCGCGCGGTACCTGCGGCAGTTCGATCCGCGCACCGAGGTGCCCGACGAATCGGTCTTTGGTCCGGTGCCGGGACGAGTGGCGCCGCACATCTACCGCGAAGAGGAAATCGTCGATCTACTGGCGGCTGCGCGTGGGCTTCAGCCACACGGCGGTCTGCGCCCGGCCACCTACGAGGCACTGTTCGGGCTGATCGCCGCGGTCGGTCTGCGCGTGTCCGAAGCGCTCAGTCTGCTCGACGCCGATGTCGATCTCAAGTTCGCCACGCTGACCGTGCGGCAGACCAAGTTCGCCAAGTCACGCCGGTTGCCGTTGCATCCGAGCACGGTGGTCGCCTTGGAACGCTATCGACGGCTGCGGGTCCGGCAGGTGCGGACCACTGCCGAGACTTGTTTCTTCGTCGGCACACGGGGGCAGCAGTTGGGCCAGCCACTGAGCGATCGTCAGGTCCATCGCGTCTTCAACGAACTACGTGACCGGCTGAGCTGGGTCAACCGCGGCGCCCACGACGGGCCGCGCATTCATGATCTTCGCCATAGCTTCGCGGTGCGCCGCGTGATGCTCTGGCACGAACACGGTACCGATATCGACCAGGCGATGCTGTCGCTGTCCACGTACATGGGCCACGCCAAGATCTCGAACACCTACTGGTACCTCACCGGGGTGCCCGAATTGATGGCACTGGCCGGCGCCAAGTTCGAGCGCTTCGCGGCAGCCCCGGGAGGCGGCGATGCGTAATGCCACCAAGCCAACGGTCGCGGCGCCGTCCTTCGCCGCACTTGTCCAGGCGTTCTTCGCCGACTACCTCACTCAACAGCGTGCCCTCAGTCCGCGGACGGTAGCGGCCTACCGAGATGCGTTCATGCTGTTCCTCGGGTTCGCGCAGACCCGCCTGGGAAAGTCGCCGGCAACGCTGGGCCTAGCCGACATCACGCCGGAGTTGATCCTGGCGTTCCTGGATCACCTGGAGCAGCAGCGGCACAACACGGTGCGCAGCCGCAACGCCAGGCTGGCGGCGCTGCGCGCATTCCTGAAATTCGCGGCGCGCCGCGACCTGTCGTCGCTGCACGTCATCGAGCGGTCATTGGGTGTGCCGATGAAGCGCTTCGAGCGGCCGATGCTCGGATTCCTATCGCGCGAGGAGATGCTGACAGTGATCGGCACGCTAGACAGCACTTGGACCAGTCAGCGTGATCACCTGCTGCTGGGCTTGCTCTACAACACCGGGGCGCGCGTATCGGAGATCGTCGGGGTGCGGGTGGCCGACGTGGTGCTCGCCGGCGCGGCCTGCGTGCACCTGCACGGCAAGGGGCGCAAGCAGCGAACAGTGCCGCTGTGGCGATCGACGGTGCAGGAGATTCGGGCGTGGCTGCGACTGAACCCACGGTTGGCTGTCACCTCGGCGTTGCTGCCCAACAGGGACGGCCACGCGATGACGCGGTCCAACGTGACGCAGCGGCTCGATCTGGCGGTGCAGTCCGCCGCTAAGCGTAACCGCGGTCTGGCCAAGCGCCGGATCTCGCCACACACGATCCGGCACACCACAGCGATGCATCTGCTGCAGTCCGGCGCGGACATCAGCGTTATCGCGTTGTGGCTCGGGCACGAGAGCCCGACCACCAGCCACATGTACGTGGAAGCCGATCTGGCAATGAAGGAGCGCGCTCTGGCCCGGTTGCAACAACCCGCGGCCAAGGTTCGCCGCTATCGCGCCCCCGACTCGTTGATGCAGTTCCTGAAGACGCTGTGATTATGTAAAGGTCGCGAGCGTGGCCCGCCACGGGTTACGCCTGTGGCGAGCATGCTCGTGATCGACGAACTGTGCATAATTGGGATCTTCACATAATGGCCGTTATGGATAGCTGTGCATAACGGCCAACAGCAGGCCTTCAGCCTCTCCAGCCAATTTCATCGGAAGCGGCCGTTCAACAGGGCGAACGGTCGTCAGGAGACTCGTCTCCGCTACACGATTCGCCGCTTCGACCAACTCCGCAATCTCCGGTGCGCTGTAGTGCGTGATGATGTCACCGGACTTGTGACCCAGTAACTCCTTGCGCGTCTCCAGCGGCACACCTGCAGCTCTGGGTCTTCTGCAGAAGGGGTGCTTAAGATCATGAACTCTGACTTGCGGCAGTCCGGCTTCTTTCCTCGCCTTCTGCCACGCGCTGCACACGGGCAATTAGGTCGTCCACCCTTGAAAGGAACAGCTTCAAAATCAGAGATGTGTTTGCATTGCTGTAGCCGATAACGAGATCGATCGTAGGCACGTCGCCTTCTAGGGGGCGGCTGGTGACAGACCAAGGAAGGAAATTCTTCGCGTAGGCAGGTAACAGCGCTACTCCGCGCGTTGATGCCACCAAGGACACGGCCATCGCGAGATTGTCCACCTCGTGAACCGGCGTGATATCAATGCAGGCCCGCTTCAAATAGTCGTCAATAACAGCGCGCAGCACCGGGGCCGTGTTCGATACGCTGATGAACGTCTCGCCCACGATCTCCTGCACACCGATGGCGTCATGCGCAGCAAGGCGGTGATCGCTCGGCATGACGACAACGAGTGGTTCCTTGGTCACAGTCTTGAACGACAGATCAGTCACGTGTGTTTCGGGACGGAGGAACGCCACGTCGAGCTTGCCTCGCATGAGGGCATCAGCGAGATCCGGGGAATATTGGCTGGAAACCGTGACCTCTATGTTGGGCAGTTCATCGCGAAGGATGCGCATGGCCTCCGGGAGCCAGTCCATCTCTTCCCCAGTCAGGAAGCCAAGGGCGAAGGTCCGCTTAGCCGGTTGGGCGGCCCGCCTTGCTGCTTCGCCAGCCGCGTCGACCTGTGCCAAGGCCAGTCGCGCATGATCAAGAAAGGCCCGGCCCGCCGCGGTCAACTCGACACCGTGTGCGCTACGGGTTAGCAGTTGGGCGCCGACCTGGTCCTCCAGATCCCGGATCTGTCGACTGAGTGAGGGTTGAGACGTATAGAGCCTCCGCTCGGCCGCAACCGTCAGACTCCCCTCCTCGGCGACGGCGACAAAATAACGAAGATGCCGCAGCTCCATGGCTCTTCCCATGCCTGTGAGGTATGACCACCAGCTTACAAAGTCTTTCTCAGAAAAGCTACGACCATCTACATTTACGCCCATAGCAGGGATGGGGAACGTCTTAATAGGCCTGTAAATGCTGGGGTTATCGCTGACGGGCCGGCCCATAGGGGCCAGTCATACCTTGAGGAGTAGCACTATGAGCAAGCCAGTCGTTTTAGTCACCGGAGCCCTTACAGGCATCGGTCGCGCTACCGCCGTCGCCTTCGCCACGGAGGGCGCCCGGCTCGTCGTTTCTGGCCGCCGGGAGGCGGAAGGCAACGCCCTTGAGGCCGAACTTCGCCGCCTTGGCGCCGAAGCCGCGTTCATCAAGGCCGACGTTCGTCGTGACGACGAGGTCCGCAAGCTGGTCGATCAGACCGTTGCCCGCTTCGGCAGGATCGATGCCGCCGTCAACTGTGCCGGCACGGAGGGCCAGCCTGGCCTCGTTGTAGATCAGACCGCCGAGAGCTACGCCGCCACCTTTGATACCAATGTGCTTGGGGTGCTGCTTAGCCTAAAGCATGAACTGCGTGTGATGACGGCGCAGAAGAGCGGCAGCATCGTGAACATCTCATCGACCTACGGTCATGAGGGTGCCGCCGGCGCATCAGTCTATGCTGGAAGCAAGCATGCCGTCGAAGGTATCACCAAGTCCGCAGCGCTCGAGGGCGCTACCTCGGGCGTGCGCGTCAACGCCGTTGCCCCCGGGCCGACCGACACCGGCATGCTCGACCGCTTCACCGGCAACTCAAAGAACAAGGCGGCGCTGGCGTCGACCGTTCCGCTCGGCCGCGTAGGCAAGCCCGACGAGATTGCACGTGCGATCGTCTTCCTCGCTTCCGACGCGGCGTCGTTTGTGACAGGCCAGGTCGTTTCCGTCGACGGCGGTAAGACCGCTGGCTGACCCTTCGGCGCGCACCCATTCCCCGCGTGGCGCACGCGCCGAAACCCGTTTTCTTGAGAACGATCGAGATGACCACTAACACCCACCAGACAGCGCCGACGTGTTTTGTTGAGGCCAAAGGCATCCGCTTCGCCTATCGCCGCTTTGGCAGGGTTGCCGGCGTGCCGCTCGTCTTCAACATGCACTTCACCGGCACGATGGATCATTGGGACCCGGCGGTGACCGATGGCTTCGCCAAGGATCGCGAGGTGATCCTATTCGATAACGCCGGCATCTCTAGCAGCTCCGGCGAGGTACTCACCTCGATCGAGGAGATGGCCGCCAACGCCGTTGCCTTCATCAAGGCCCTCGGCCTCACGCAGGTCGATGTGCTTGGCTTCTCGCTCGGCGGCCTTATCGCACAGGAAATGGCTCTCGCAGAACCGACGCTGGTCCGCCGCCTGGTCCTGGTCGGCACCGGCCCGCGCAGCGGCGAGTCCATGGCCTCGCTCACACCCGAGGCGCAGAAGATTTTCGGCGCGACCTATGAGGAACCGGACCAGCTGTGGCTCGGTGTTTTCTTCACGTCGTCGGAATCGAGCCAAGCGGCTGGCCGCGCGTATTTGAAGCGCTTCCGTCTGCGCACGGAGGACCGCGATCCCGAGGTGTACGACAAGGTGACGCCTGTGCAACTTGAAGCGCTTGCCAAATGGGGCGCCCCCCGCGAACACCCGTTCGAGTATCTGAGGTCTATCCATCAGCCGACGGTGGTCATCAACGGCGGCAGCGATGTGATCATCTACTCGGTGAACTCGTTCATCCTTCAGCAAAACATTCCGAACGTCCAACTAATCTTGTATCCGGACGCCAATCACGGCTCGCAATACCAGTATCCAGAACTATTCGTCCGACACGTCTCAATGTTCTTGTCCGAGGAAGATGGCGGCGAGATCGCCGACAACTCCATGAACGCTGAGATCAACAGTTCAAGCTCCAAGAGGTGACTTTTATGGACCGACAAGCTTCGACAACCGCACGGCCGATCAAGGTTCCGGGGCCGGAACATCCGATCGTCATCGAGCCCAATACCAACCGCGTCGTGGTCTTGGTCGCGGGCCGCGTTGTCGCGGACACCCGCGCGGCGTTGACGCTCCGCGAGGCAAGCTATCCGGCGGTCCAGTACGTCCCACGCAAGGACGTTGACATGACGCTCCTCGAGCGCACGGATCACTCGACCTACTGTCCCTACAAGGGAGACTGCGCGTACTACAGCATTCCACTCGGGGGAGGGCGCTCGATCAACGCCGTGTGGACCTATGAAGATCCGTATTCGGCAGTCATGTCGATCAAAGACCACCTCGCCTTCTATCCCGATCGCGTCGACGCAATCGAAGAGCGGCCGGGAAGCTGAGCGCTTTGCAAATCTGAATCCATCGACAAAGAAGGAAATCCCGACATGGCCAATCTCTCAGGAAAGACCGCCCTTGTCACCGGTGCCTCGCGCGGCATAGGCCGCGCCAGCGCACTCGCGCTCGCGAGGGCGGGAGCGCAGGTTCTCGTTCACTACAGCCGCGGCGAGAAGGAGGCCGAAGCTGTCGTTGCGGAGATTCGGCAGGCCGGCGGCCGTGCCGACAAGGTAGCAGCAGATCTGCGTGTGCCGAACGCACCGCATGCGCTAGCCAAGCTGGTTCGCGGCATCGTCGGGGATCGTTTGGACATCCTGGTCGCCAATGCCGGAGTGTCGAAGGCGGCAACAATCGAAGACACCACGATCGAAGACTTCGACGATCTCTTCGCCGTGAATGTCCGCGCGCCATATTTCCTTGTGCAGCAGCTACTACCGACTATGTGCAGTGGTAGCAGCATCGTTCTCGTCTCGTCGCTCGCGGCACGCGCCTCGGTCGGTACGCTTTCGGCGTATGCGGCCACAAAGGGTGCGGTCGATACGCTCGTGAAGCACTTTGCCTCGGCGCTCGGTCAGCGCGGCATTCGCGTTAACGCCGTCGCACCCGGGGTCGTCGAAACGGACATGTCCAACTTCACGAAGACGGATGCGGGTCGCGATATCACCCTTGGGATGCAAGCCCTGAAGCGCATCGCTCAGCCCGCCGATATCGGGGATGTCGTCGTCTTTCTCGCCTGCGACGACGCCCGCTGGATAACCGGCGACACGGTTCGCGTCGACGGCGGCTCGAAGCTCTGAAATCTCCAAGGCAACGACCGAGAGGACTATTGAGATGCCTCGACAAACCCGGCTGCCCGTGACTGTAGAGCGCGTGGATGCAACAACTACCGTTCTTAGCACAGTTCATTCGCAGTCTAGCCGCGGTCTTTCTTTCACTACGGACACAGCGAGACCTAGCATGCCGTCAGAGACGATTAGGCTCTACCATTCTCCCTCTTCACCCAATTCCAGGCGCGTTCGAATCTTCCTGGCAGAGAAGGGGCTTTCGATACCCTTGGTGGCGGTCGACCTCGGAAGGGGAGAGCAACACTCGCAGGCGTATCGCGCGATCAACCCGCGTCGTGTCGTGCCGACTCTGGTGCTAGATGACACAACCGCCATCGGCGAAGTTCTGGCGATCTGGCGTTATGTCGAGGAGACCTATCCCACACCGCCGTTGCTGGGCGTTACGCCGAAAGACAAGGCGCTCGTGACGATGTGGGAACGACGCGCCGAACTCGAGGGATTCGCGCCAGTCATGGAAGCCGTACGCAACGCCGCACCGGGCCTGAAAGGTCGTGCGATCGCCGGACCTCACGATTATGAGCAAATTCCCGCGCTGGTCGAACGGAGCAGGCTTCGAGTAAGGAACTTCCTCGCCGATCTCAACGACCGATTGGGCGAAGTCCCCTTTGTTGCGGGCGATCATTTCTCCGCAGCAGACATCACTGCCTTGGTAACGGTGGATTTCGCGTCCAAGGGGATAAGCTTTCCTATACCTATGGAGCACGTTTCGCTAAAGCGCTGGTACGACGCCGTTTCAACTCGACCCAGTACGGCTGCGTAACCCGTGAAGTCGGCAGGGCAGCATCGGCCAACCAACGGTTCAAAGCGATGTGCTGAAACCCGCGGCTCAGTCGGGTCTGTATACCGACTTTTAGCGTCATGACGAACAGATGCGACATAGGCTGCGGTCTGCCAATAGACACTGTGAGCCAGGAGAATGAAATGAGTCAGTCAAAGGAATCAAAGAACAAGGCACTTGTTCTTAAAGCATTCGACACCTTGTTCAACAAACGGGACTATTCGGCAGCCGAGCGCTTCTGGTCGTCCAACTACGTCCAGCACAGCGCCCATATCGAGCCCGGTCGCGAAGGTCTCTTCAACCTGATCAAGGGAGAGCCCACAACCCTCAGGTACGAGCCGGGTGTGATCGTAGCCGAAGGCGACTTTGTCATCGTCCACGGACGATTCTCTGGACATGGACGCCCGAGGAACTGGATAGCGGCCGACGTCGTACGCATCGCTGACGGCGTGTTGGCCGAACACTGGGACGTTTTCCAGGACGAGGCGACTCGCGCGGAGTCGAAGAGCGGCCTGCCAATGTTCGGTGACAGCTTCGCTGATGACCAGCGGAAATACCGGTGAGAGTTGGTCGAGCACTGGGACCTGATTCAAGAGCAAGCCGCGCTTGCGTCTTCCAAGAGCGGCAACAGATTTGGGGAGTCAGCATGAAGAGTTTCCGATCGAGCGCCGCAAGGTTTGAGGGAGTTGGTGGCCCGTCAAAGTCCGCGGCGCTGAAATTTGCGCCTTCCCGGGGATCCGACGGCCCGGCCGAGCCGATCGAAATTGATCCCGACTTCGCCGCTGATGTGATCGCCGGCTCGTCGGCGAGCGAAAAAGCGCTCGCGGCAAAATACTTCTACGACGCGGCGGGCTCAGATCTATTCGAGGCCATCTGCAAGACGCCCGAGTACTATCCGGCGCGCACCGAAAGGGCGTTGCTCAAGCGGATTGCCTTAGAAATGGCAGCTGAAATTCCCGACAGCACAGTCTTGGTGGAGTTTGGTAGCGGCGCCAGCGATAAGACGCGCGTGATTCTCGACGCCGCGCCGCAGATTGCTGCCTATGTGCCGATCGACGTTAGTAAGGACGCGCTGGAAAGGGCTGCCGCCCGACTCTCGCTGGACTATCCCGAACTGTTGATTTCGCCTGTGGCTGAGGACTTCAACCGCACTATCGAATTGCCGGCCGCAGCGCAAGGTCGCACTAAGGTCGGGTTCTTCCCGGGCTCGACCATAGGTAACTTGACGCAAGACGAGGCCGTGGGATTCCTGCACTCGGCGAGGCATCTGCTCGGAGATGATGCCCAATTCATCATCGGCGCGTTTCTGAAGACTGGAAGAATCCTCGAACGGGTCGGACTGCGTTATCTCCAGAAGTCTCAGTTCGGCCAAAAGCGGAATTACCGGGTAGATCGCCAAAGCAGCCATTCGACGACGCGATCTACCGATTGGCGCTACTATTCGCGAGTCCGCGCGCGGACCTGACTATCCTAAGGACATGTGAAACTAACATCGCCATGAACAAACTGGGCACGTACATCGTTACATTCCTTCTGACTGCGATAGCACCTTTGCCGACTGTGGCGGCAGAAGACGCTAAGACAGCGATCGAGAAACTTTTGAACACGTATCAGGAACGTCTGTCGATGAACGACATCGAGGGCATTCTGGACCTTTACAGCGCCAATCCCGTCTTCATCCCCGAGTATGCCCCACCTGCGGTCGGGCGCGACTCTGTGCGCAAAGCCTACGAGTGGGTCTTCGCGACTCTGAAGCTGCGCGGGCAGTTTGCCTTCCACGACGTCGAAGTCATCGGTAACACTGCCTGGGTCCGCACGACTTCGACGGGGCACTTCCGCGTAATGGCGACTGGAGCAGAGGGCGATGTCTCAAACAGCGAGTTATTCGTGCTCAAACTCGAGGGTGGAGCGTGGAAAATGCATCGTTACATCTTTACTTCGTCTGCTCCGCCAGGGCAGAAGTAGCCGAATCGAATTCCGCTCGGTCTCCGCGAATGCTGACTTTCGGGCGTCGCTGCTGACGGGGGATGACGTCGTCCGTCCGAAGCAGTCGCATAGCTGCTCTGGGCCAAACGCGAACGTCCGTTTCTCAAGACCGCGACAGCCAGTTTAGGATCTAGTCTGTTGAAAAACTCGAAATCGCAGTGGCGCCAAAATTCGATCGGAGATCGGTGCACTCCAAAATGCCACGCAATTCCCCTTGGTCGAAGCACTACGAGGCACTAGGTTGGGATATCAGTAATTGCTCGTGGTCCCCCACTTGAACGCGAGCTTCGCGCCCCATAAGGACTGGAATTTTCCGACCGTCAGCAGAAATCGAGTTGTGACACGGCCTCACCTATTGTTCATAGGTTAATTACTTCGCATCTGCAGGCAGCCGGTTGCTCGCCAGCTTCTCCGCGTCCGCGACCCAGCCGCCGCCCATGGCCCTGTACAAGTTCGCATAGGACTGGAACAGCTGCGATTGCGTGCTGACTAGCGACAGCTGCGCATTGAACAGGGACTGTTCGGCGCTGGACACTTCGAGATAGATGGTCGCCCCTTCCTTGTAGCGCAGCGCGGCGAGATCGCGGAAGCGCTGCAGCGCCGCCACGTTCTTGGCTTGCTCCACGCGCGCCTCCCCGAACTTGGTCCGGTCGACCAACGCGTCCTCCACATCCTGGAAAGCGCTGATGATCGACTTCTGGTAGCTGTAGAGCGCCTGTCGCTCGATCGCCTGCGCCTGGGCCACTTGACTGCGGATCAGGCCGGCGTTGAAGATCGGTTGTGTCAGATTCGCCCCGTAAGACCAGGCCTTGGAAGGACCCTTGAACAGGTCCGAGAGCTGCGCACTCTCCAGCCCTAGCGCGGCGGTCAAACTGATGTTCGGGAAGTAAGCGGCTTTGGCCACGCCGATGTTCGCGTTGGCAGCGATCATATTCTGCTCGGCCTGGACGATGTCGGGCCGGCGCTCCAAGAGGGAAGCAGGGAGGGCGTCAGGCACATCAGGGAAGAGCAGCTCGTCGATGCTGAGTCCGCGCTGGATGGGGCCGGGGTTGGCGCCCAGCAGCACGCTGATGAAGTTCTCTTGCCGGGCGATTTGGCGTTCGAGCTCCGGCACCTGGGCGGCGGCGGCTTCGTACTGCGATTCGGCCTGGCGGTAGTCGCTCTCGGGCACCGCCCCCTCCTGGAAGCGCACCCGCTGCAAGCGCGCCGCTTCGCCTAGAGTCTGTGCAGTGTGCTGCGCGATCTCGAGCTGGCGGTCCAGCGCCCGCAGCTGAATGTAGCCGTCCGCCACCGTGCTCACGACCGTGAGCACCACGGTGCGCCGGCCCTCCTCGCTGGCCAGCAGACTTGCCCGCGCCGACTCGGTGGCGCGGCGCAGCTTGCCCCATACGTCCAGCTCGAAGCTCGCCGAGAGGTTGACTCGGTAGTCGTTGAAGACCTGCTTACCGGATGGCACTGCGACTGCCGCGTTTTGACTCACGCGCTCGCGCGCGGCCAAGGCTCCACCGTTTACCTGGGGAAACTGGGCGGAGCGCGTGATGCCGTACTGAGCGGCGGCCTGGTCCACGTTGGCGGCCGCGATCTCCAGGTCCAAGTTGTTCTTGAGCGCCGCACGCACGAGCTTCGAAAGCGCCGGGTCGTGGAACTGATCCCACCAGACGACGTTGGAGATCTGTTGGGCTTCGGTGACACCGAAACGCCAGGCCTTCGGAGCGTCTACCGCGGGGCGCCGGTAGTCCGGTCCCACCATGCAGGCGGGCAGAAGCGCCGCAAACAACAACGCGAGAACGCAGTTCCGTACCATTGAACGGTTCAGCGTTGAGTTGTTCATGACTGGTTGGAATCCACAGGCGCTGCCGGCACACCGGCACGAGCGCCGCCACCGGCCACAGGTATCTCCTTGTCCGTGGACCGGAACGGCCACTGGCGTTCGCTTACCCGCTGAAGCATCACGTAGAACACGGGAATGAAGAACACACCGACCAGCGTGGCGACCACCATGCCGAACACCACCGCGGTGCCCAGCGCCTGTCGCCCTCCAGCGCCCGCGCCCAGAGCAATGGCGAGCGGCACGCTGCCCAGGATGAACGCAAACGAGGTCATCAGGATCGGGCGCAGCCTGAGCTTCGCACCGTCAAGTGCCGCCTGGACGATAGATTTACCCTGCTCGCGCTGGAGCTTGGCGAACTCGACGATGAGGATGGCGTTCTTCGCCGCCAGCCCGATCAGCATGATGAGGCCGATCTGCGTGTAGACGTTGTTGTCCAAATGGCCCAGCCACAGACCGAGGAAGGCGCCGAGCACACCGAAGGGAATCACCAGCAGGATTGCGACCGGCATTGCCCAGCTCTCGTAGAGTGCGGCCAGCACCAGGAACACGAACAATAGAGAAATAGCGAAGATGAACCCGGTCTGGCCTCCGGTTTTCTTTTCCTGATAGGTGGCCTCGCTCCATTCGTAGTTGAAGCCCGGGGGCAGCGCGCGGGCGAGCTCCTCCATGGCAGCGATGGCCTGGCCCGAGCTGTAGCCCGGGGCATTGGTTCCGTTGATGGTCGCCGCGTTGTACACGTTGTAGCGCTCGAAGTACTGGGGGCCGTTGATGGACCGGCTGCTCACCAGTGTGCTGAGCGGTACCATGGTTCCCCCGGCGCTGCGCACGTAGAAGCGATTGACGTCGTCCGGCTGGCTGCGCTGCGCCCCCTCGGCCTGCGCCTGCACTTTGTACGTCCGACCGAACAGGTTGAAGTCGTTCACGTAGTAGCTGCCCAGGAAAGTCTGCAGGGCGAAGAACACGTCGTTCAGCGGAATCCCAAGCGACTTCACCTTGTCGCGGTCGACTTGGAACTCGATCTGCGGAATACGGGGATCGAAGCCGCTGTACACGAATCCGATCTCCGGACGCTTGCGCGCCTGGCCGAGGAAATCCTGCAGGACCTGGGAGAAGCGGGCCACGTCGCCACCGGTGCGGTTCTGCAATACGAAAGTAAAGCCTCCGGCGGTGCTCAAGCCCCGGATCGGCGGGGGGTTGATGACCAGAATGTTGGCGTCCTTGATCTGCCCGTTGAGTTGTCCGGTGAGCGTGCGCACCAGACCGGCGGCCCCCTCGGAAGGCGCTTTGCGTTCATCCCAGGGCTTAAGCCGGATGAAGGCGGTGCCGTTGTACGAGACCGCTTGGCCCGTCAGCAGATTGAAACCACTGATGTAGACGACCCCGTCGACACCTTTTACCGCGCGGGCGACCCGGGTCAGCTGCGACATGGCTGCGTTGGTGCGCTCCAGCGCGGCGGCCGGTGGGAGCGTGACTACTGCGATCACGTAGCCCTGGTCCTCCGGCGGCACGAGGCCAGTGGGGCGTGTACTGATCAGCTCCCAGACCGCCACCAGCAGCGCGCCGAAGGTCAACGTGACGAGAAGCGTGTGACGCGCCATCACCGAAACGGACTTGATATAGCCGTCCCGGGAGCGCTCGAAACCGCGGTTGAATCTGGCGAAGAACCAATTCAGCGGCCCGCGGCGCGGATTGGCGGTCTCCACGGGCCGCAGCAGCAGTGCACACATGGCAGGCGTAAAGGTCAGCGCGCAGATGGCCGACAGGATCACCGACACGGCAAGGGTCAGGGCAAACTGCTTGTACAGCTGACCGGTGAGGCCGCCGAGAAACGCCACGGGCACGAAGACGGCCGCAAGCACGAGCGCGATCGCGATCACCGGCCCGCCCACATCGGCCATGGCCGATTTGGCGGCCTGCACCGGCGACATCCCACCGCTATCCAGGCGCTGCTGCACAGCTTCCACCACCACGATGGCGTCGTCGACCACGATGCCGATTGCGAGCACCAGTCCGAACAACGTGAGCGTGTTGATGGAGAAGCCCAGCGCGGCGAAAGCAGCGAAGGTGCCGATGAGCGATATCGGCACCACCAAAAGCGGGATCAACGTCGCGCGCCAGCTCTGCAGGAACACGAAGACGACGATCACGACCAGGGCGAACGCCACGAACAGCGTCTTGACCACCTCTTTTAGCGACTCGGTGACGAACGGCGTCGTGGCGTAGGGAATCGTGTATACCATGCCGGGCGGAAAGAGCGGCGCCTGGTCCTCCATCACCTGCTTCACCAGCTTGGCAGTGTTGAGAGCATTGGCATCCGGCTGCAGGAAGATTCCGATCAGCGCGGCCGGTATGTCGTCATTGGCGCCGTTGATCGTGTAGTCCGCGGCAGCGAGCTCGACGCGGGCCACGTCCTTGAGGCGCACCACCTGGCCGTTGCCAGCCTCTCGGATGACGATGTTCTCGAACTCACCGGCGTCGGCCAGACGGCCTTTGACGAACACCGAGTACTGCATCTGCTGTCCCTGCGGGATCGGGGGCAGGCCGAGGCTGCCAGCGGGTGCCACGACGTTCTGCTCGCGTATGACGCTGGCAATGTCCAAGGCCGTGACGCCGAGTCGGGCCATCCGTTCCGGGTCGAGCCAGATGCGCATGCTGTAGTCGCGCGCGCCGAAGATCCGTACCTGTCCCACACCCGGCACCCGGCCCAGCGCGTCGTATAGATTGAGCAGCGCGTAGTTGCTCAGGAACACGCCGTCGTAACGGCGCTCCGGCGATGTGAGCGCGATTACCTCGAGGAAGTCGGTGGTGGACTTGCGGACAGTTATCCCGTTGCGGATAACGTCCGCGGGGAGCTGGCTCTGCGCTATGGCGACACGGTTCTGCACCTCCACCGCATCGATGTTCTTATCGGTGCCGATTTCGAAGGTTACCGTCAGGCTGTAGGAGCCGTCGTTGCCGCTCTTGGAGCCCATGTAGAGCATGTCCTGGGCGCCGTTGACCTGCTGCTCGATGGGAGCGGCCACCGATTGCGCAACCACATCTGCATTGGCACCGGGCAACGCGGTGGCCACGGTGACCTGGGGTGGGATCACCTGCGGATACTGCGCGATCGGAAGCCCGAGGATGGCGAGTCCCCCTACCAGGATCATGACCAGCGAGATGACGCTGGAGAAGACCGGGCGCTCGATGAAGAAGTTGAACATGGCTCGACTTCGTGGATGGACAGCCTTGGCGACTCAGAGCCCCGGAAACAGCATCGGCGGGACGTGTGCTTGGCTCAGCTTCGGGGTGGGGGCGAAGTCGGCGCGGGACTGGCCGGCGTGCTGGCGGCCGGAGCAGGCTGCGCCGAAGCGGGTGCCCCGCCAACGCCTGCGGGGATCAAGATCGGTTTCACCGGCGCCCCGGGACGAAGCCGGCCGATGCCCTCTACCACCACCCGGTCGCCAGCCGCCAGACCGCTATCGACGACCCAGTCGTTGCCGAGACGGTACCCGGCCACGATTTGCCGGGGCTCGACCTTGTCGCCGCCGGCGACGACATAGACGGACTTGAGCCCCTGCAGTTCCTGCACGGCCTGCTGCGGAATCCGGATGGCGTTGGGATTCTCGAACGCGGCGACGGTGAGACGCACGAACAACCCTGGTCGCAGGAGGCGATCGGGATTGGGCACCGAGACGCGGACCTGCAGCGTACCGCTCTTCTGATCGATCGCAGCATCGACGAAGTCCAGCCGCCCGGCGAGAGTGTATTCGGTGCCATCGGCGAGCCGGATGTGAAACGGGGGTGCCTGATCGGGACGCTCGCCCGGTGGGTGCTTCAACCTCTTCTGAAGCTGCAGCAACTTGTCCTGGCTGATACTGAAGATCACCCACATGGGATCGTTGGAGTACAGCGTGTTGAGCAGAGTCTGCTGTGCGGTGATGAGGGCTCCGGGCTTGACCTGCGAACTGCTCATGTAGCCGTCCCGCGGTGCGCGGATGTTGGCGAATTCGAGGTTCAGCTCTGCGTCGCGCAGCAGAGCCTTCTGCGCATCGACCAGCGCCGTGCTGGCGCGCTCCTGCGCTACCGCGGTGTCGTAGTCCTGCTGGCTCACCGCCTTCTGCGCGATCAGGCGCGCGTTGCGCGCCAGATTTTGCTGCGCGTTAATCAGGTTCGCCTCGGCCTGAGCCAGGTTGGCTTTGGCTTTAGCCAGCTGAGCCTCGAACGGTCGTTGGTCGATGACGTAGAGCCGGTCGCCTTTCTTGACCCGCGCGCCGTCGGCGAAGGACTGCCGCTCCAGGAGCCCAGTAACCTGGCTGCGGATTTCGATGGTGTCGGGCGCCTGCGTCTGCGCTACATACTCGTCGTAGACCGTGACCGCGCCTGGCGCCACCTGTATTACAGACACTTCCGGAAGGGGCGGCGGTGGAGGCTTCGCGTCGCTGCCGCAGCCGCCGAGACCGAGTAGACCACCAGTGGCGCTTATCGCGCAGATCACCGCTCGACACGTACGCGATAGATGAACCGACATGTGGTTTTCGGTTCCTGGTGATTCGGACAGGCTGGCCGACTGAGTGACCGCTGACCTGAAAGGCGACGCCGCATCTCCCGCGTTGCTGTCCCGGCGGGAATCCGTTCTGCACCGAACACTCAGCATCGAGCTGAGTCTAGAGCACTACCCTTCGTCTCTATTGTCCCGGCTTGCGGATATCCGGAGATACTTGCTCTTTTGTGTATCCCGGTCGGCACGCGGGGCTCCCGAGGACTCCACTCATGCCCGCCTAGGCCCCACCCGCTAAGTGCGAGACAGGTCAATCCTCGAACGGAGAATTCATCAGGAAATCGTCGACTGACGGTGCCTTGTATCCAGAATCCGAGCCATTTCGCCCGCATAGAATCCGGCGCCGCCTTCGCTACTTGGCCGGCGTCGTCGCCTGCCTGCTGTAGGTTGGCGTCTGCGCGTATTGCGCCGGAACATCCCACATGCGTGCGGCGTACCACACCGCCCAGGCCAACACGAACAGCGACATCACCCATACCCAGACCGGAATCGACGAGCGCGCTTCGGCACGACGCGGATCGAACGGATCGTCCGAGCTGAACGCATCGATGGTGAAGCGCACCTCACCCCGCCGGGTGGAGTTGGGGCTCAAGCCAGACACGATGACCCCCGGCCCGTTATGCACCTGAAACGGAATCTCCTCGATGCCTTCGGGCCCGCTCTGACCCTGCGCACGGATTAGCAGCCGGTGCGGCCCATCCTCGAGACTGCGGGTGTCGAGGGCGACGGCGGTCGGCAGCTCCTGATCGATGATCGGCTGTGGGTTGTCATCCAGGTAAACTCGAACGCGGGGTTTGTCCACAACGCACCTCCTATCAGCGGTCGTCTCGCAAAATGGCGTACTTGGAGTGATTCGGGTCGGTCTCGCCAGGGCGGATCAGCATCCAGAACATCACCACGAAACAGGCAAAGGTAATTGTCCCGGCCACGGCGATGATGATGATATTGCCCCATAACGGGCCGATCAGATGATGCTCCATAGTGGCCTCCGTTCACTTGCCCTTGGCGCGTTCGGCAGCCACCTGCTCGGCGGTCACCACGCGTCCATGGTTGCCCCAGGAACTGCGCTCATAGTCGATGATGCTGGCAATGGCGGCGTCGTTGAGCGTGCCGCTGAACGGGGGCATCGGGCTCGAGTAGGCGACGCCACCCACCTTGACGCCCTGCAAGCCGTGCAGCACGGCATGGATATGCGCAGCGGGGTCGGTGTCGTTGACCGCGGCATTGCCCTTGAGCGGAGGGAACGCGCCGGGCAGACCTCCGCCATTGGCCTGATGGCAGGCGGCGCAATTGGCGGTGAACAGCGCTTGGCCCTTGGCTACATCGTAACCGCCCGCCGCGGACGCGGGGCCGCGGGTGGCCGGCGCGCTCGCCACGGTGCTCGCGCCAGGGGCAGCGATCGGCGTGCCGGCACCGATCACGCTGCTCATACTCGGCATCGTGCTTTCGCCCTCAACACCGCTGCTGCCCGGCAAGGCGGGCTGCTTCAGTGACAGCAGATAGGCGATCAGTGCCTCCGCCTGATGGTCCGGCACCACGACACCGTGCGGCGGCGCATACGCCTTTGGCAACGGCACCGGCGTCATTCCCGGCAGGGCCTGATCGACCACTTTGAACATCCAGTCGAACGCCGGCATGATCGATTCCGGCACCACCGCGCGCGGGTTGTACAAGTGGATGTACTGCCACACCGCGCTCGGCTGGCGCACACCCGCGTTGGTGAGGTCGGGGCCGGTACGCTCGGAGCCAAGCAGCTCCGGTGTCTGGTAGGCGAAATCCCCTGGCGCCGACGGACGGCCAAAAATCTTGTCCTGGGGTAGCGGCCGCACCTGCTGGGTATGACAATAGCTGCAGCCGTTGGCGACGTAGACGTCGCGCCCTTCGGCCTGCAACGCGGTCAGCGGCAGGACCCCCGGTCCCGGCGGCGTTTTGGACAGCTCGATGCCGGGCAACACGCCCATCAACACCGCCAGGCACGCGTAGACCAGGGTTGAGCCCCCCGCAATCAGCACCAGCTTGTTCACGCCGCAGCCTCCTCGGCGTGCCGAGGCGCATAGGGCGCAGCCGTGGCCGACGGGCCAAAGCTCATGCGCCAGACATTCCAGGCAAACACGATGTGGCTGAGGAACATCAGCAAGCCGCCGACGCCACGCCACACCCAGTAGGATTGGATGTCCACCACCGACTGGATGAATGGCCGGCCGTGAATCCAGTCCAGGCCCTGGATGGTGCCGCCGATCGACAGCGAAATGACGTAGATGAAGCTGCCCACCACGGCCATCCAGAAATGCAGGCTCAGGCCGAGCTGACCCGGGGCCTTCCCCGTCGCCAGCGGCAGCAGTGCGTACACCCCGCCCCAGATCGCGAAATTGACAAAGCCGTACATGGTCAGGTGCGAATGCCCGACCGTGAAGTTGGTCAGATGCCACACCTCCTGCAGCGAGCGGAATGCCTCGAAGGTGCCCTGGGTGGAACCCACCAGATAGCCGACTACGCCCACGAAAATGAACATCAGCGGATAGGAATGCGCCATGTCACCCAGGCGTCCGCGCATGGTCAGCAGGAAGTTGGCGCTCCCGCCCCACACCGGCACCAGCATCGCCACGCTGAAGACGATAGCCGTGGTTTGCAACCACCACGGTAGCGGACTGAACAGAAAGTGGTGCGCGCCGATGATCGGATAGAACACCAGATTGGTCCAGAACGCAAACACGCCCAGCGCGTAGGAGTAGATCGGGCGGTTCAGCAGCTTGGGTAGCGCGTAGTAAAACATCCCCAGCGCCAGCGGCGTGAACCACATGCCCACGGCGTTGTGCATGTAGTAGCCAGAAACGGACACCTGGCCCAGGCCGTACTGGTACCATGGCAGGATCGCCACCAGCGCAATGATGCAAGTCCACATCACGCCGCCGATGGTGTACCAGTTGGAAAGATAAATATCTTCGCTGTTGCGCCGCGCGACGGTGCCGATCAGATTCCAGGCAGTGACCACCAGCGCGGCCAGAAAAATGAGCCGGATCGGCCACGGCCACTCGCGATATTCCAGATCACCGGCGCTGTAGCCGAGATCCAGCGCGATGGTGCCGGCCACCGCGGCCACATTGAACAGGACTAGTCCGATCCAGGCCAGCTTGGCACTGTACAGCCGCGTGCCAGAGCTGCGCGCGGCCACGTAATAGGCGAGTCCGACCAGAGCCAGGCTGGCCCATCCGTAAAACGTAGCGTTGGTATGGATCGGACGCAACCGACCGAACGTCAGCCACGCACCAGGAGCAAAATCCGGCGCACCGAACTTGTACGCGAGCAGCAGGCCGACCGCCGTGGCAAACAGCAGCCACAACGTGGCCATGATCGTATAGGCGACGAACATCGATGCCAGCGCTCGATTGTCCTTCTCGCTCAGGCTGGGATGATATGTCGTTACGCTCGTCTGCATCGTCGTCGACTCCGTTCAGGAGCAGTATCGTGCCGCTGCTAACTCTGCGGCCCGTGCACGCTCATCAGCGCCGCGGTGATGATGGATGCGACGACCAGCCCCAGGGCCGCCGTCCCCCACGCCACGCGGTTGGCCACCGTGGGCGAGACCCGGGGCCCGAGCAGGACGATGCGCAGCCCCAGCCCAAGGTGCGTGATGATCCATCATACCGCCAGCGAGTAGTGGGGGATTAGCCGCACGTTCCACGCGTCTGGCAGCAGGCCCGTCGGCGCCCCGGCGCCCCACAGGAACGTGGTATCGACGTCGGAAAACTGTCTGCCCAGAACGAACACGGCATTCAGGTGAGAGGCGATGAGCACTGCCAGGAAAGCTCCCGCGATGGTCTGCACCGTCCTGAGAAAATCGCTTTTCACCGCCGTCGCATGCCACACTACAGTAGGATCAGGCCGCTGCAAACCTGGAAAATGAATAGTGCGACCAGAACGGGCTGCACGACCTCCGAGCGATACCACTTCCTCAGCGCCTTCATGAATATGCCTCGCTAGCTCGCCAGGACCTTCCGTATGACACTGGGCAAGAGGCGGCGGGCAGGCTCGCTTTGCCATAGTTCCCTGTCTACCGAATTTCGGCCGCCGCCAAGCACCGCGAACACCGCGATCATAACGGCCCAAAACACGCCGAATTCGTAGCCTCCTTCCGGCAACGCCCATACATAGCCGATCTGGAAATGTCCGCCCCACAGCATCGACATCAGCAAATACACCGATCCGAGCAATGCAACGGGGCGTGTGAACAGTCCCAATGTAAGGCCGATCGCGGTAATGAGCTCGATCGATCCGGCGAGTACAACCTGCATAGCAGGCATATGCAGGCCGAGGCTCGCAAAATAGAGGGTGTAGATCTTGAATTGGTACGGCCCGCCGAGGATGTGACTCCCGAAATGAGGGACGAACATCAAGCCGACATAGACTCTGATGAATGTCAGTGCCGCGGTATTGAGCGATGATTCTCGCGAATCCGCCGGTGCTTTGACAGACGCGGCACGCAGGATAAATTGGACGAACACAAGAGCGCCCAGAAACCAACCCAGAAGTTCGAAGTCCGGCACACCCGGACCCGTTGCGACCTGCAGGTCAAGATCCTGAGCGGTCAAGCCGACGATGCTGGCTGGAGGGTTCAAACGCAGAACGCTGAACAAGCGCGAAACCACCGCTGTGGCCAGCGCCAACGCCGCAATGGCCGTGAAGGACCCGCGTAGCTGCCAAAGAGCGGATATCAACAGCAGCGCCATCCAAATCGTGGCCGACGCAGCAAACCAGGCGGTGACAGGTTTGGCCAAGGACAACACTCGAGCCCCACCCGATCATGATGACTGCGACGGCCAGTGTCACGCGGCTCAGCCAGCGCAAATAGGTTTTCGTGTTCATTTCGTTGTCACCCCCAAATGGGACCTCTTGAGGCTCTCATAGCGGATTACCTTCCTTTCGCGCTGCAACCGCAATTCCTCGGTCTCCGTTACGTCGGGTACCAGTCCAACACGGCCGAGCACCTGCTTTTCGGCCTCGGTGAACGCGGTCGACTTGTTGAGCAATGGATCGTGGAGCAGTTCGATTCCGTGCTTAGCGGCGCTTGTCATCTTGATTACGTTCCTTTCGTTTTGTGAGTCAGAACCTGTGATCTTCCGCTACTTAGTAGTCGCGACGTACGATTTGGAGACCACAGCGCGGTAGAGTTCTAGCGAGCGCAGAGAGATTGATCGGCCCGCTAAGTGGGTTGGATGGCGCGCAGGCCGCGCCGCTCGAGCGCAATGCTGAAGCCGGCGATCGCAATCGCGACCAGTGCCATCGCTGCTGCGCCCAGCGGCACGATGTGCAACGGCAGCCCCGCGTCGAGGAGACGCCCGCCGAGCCAGGCGCCGAGGGCGTTGCCGAGGTTGAAGGCGGCGATATTGAGTGTGGAAGCTAGCGTTGGCGATTCGCGGGCTTGATCGACCACGCGCATCTGCAGGCCCGGCACCGTGGCGAAGGCCGCCACACCCCACACGAACACGGTGAGCACCGCTGCCGTCGGCTGCACGATCGTGACGGAGAGCAGCGCTTGGACCAGGGCCAGCGCGATGAGGATGCCGAGCATCGACTCCCTTGGCTTCCAGTCTGCAAGGCGGCCGCCCAGCATGTTGCCCAGCGTGAGACCGAGGCCGAACAGGAAGAGGATGCCGGACACGGCTCTCGGTGAGAAGCCAGCGAGCTCCCGCAGCATTGGCGTGATGTAAGTGAAGGCAGTGAAGATGCCACCGAAGCCGAACACGGTGAGCGCCAGTGCGAGCAGGACCTGGGAACGCCGCAGAACAGCCCAGTCGCTCCGCCGGTTGGGTCCGGCAGTAGTAGTAGTTCGTGGCACCAGCAGCCCGACCGCGGCGAGCGCCATGGCGCCGAATGCCGATACTGCCCAGAACGTCGCGCGCCAGCCGAATTGCTGGCCGATCAGCGTGCCCAGCGGCACGCCCAGCACGTTGGCCAGCGTGAGTCCGGTGAACATGAGAGCGATCGCGGCTGCGCGTCGATTCGGTGGTACCAGTCCCGCGGCCACGACCGCGCCGAGGCCGAAGAATGAGCCGTGGGCAAACGAGGCTATGACACGGCCAGCCATCAGTGCGTAATAGGTGGGGGCGAGCGCCGACACCACGTTGCCGGCAACAAAGACACCCATCAGCGTAATTAGCGTGGCTTTAGGCGGCCAGCGCGCGGTTAGCGCAGCCAGCAGCGGTGCGCCGACGGCGACGCCCAGAGCATAGCCGCTGACCAGCAAGCCGGCCGAAGGGATGGATACGCCGAGGTCGCGCGCGACATCCGGCAGGATGCCCATGATGACGAACTCGGTGGTTCCAATCGACCGGCCGCAAGGATGAAGCTGACCGCGTAATGGGACTCGAGCTCGGCGCAGACGACTACCTGACCAAACCCTTCTCGCCACGAGAGCTGCTCGCCCGCATCCGCGCGCTGCTCCGACGCTCGCGCTCCCGGGAAACCGTGGCCGACGGCCTGGCGAAGATCCGCGCCTACCGCTT
This sequence comes from Gammaproteobacteria bacterium, assembly GCA_041488355.1. GTDB lineage: Bacteria > Pseudomonadota > Gammaproteobacteria > Burkholderiales > SHXO01 > SHXO01. The sequence continues at coordinate 372 of JBGPPC010000015.1, read as the reverse complement.
TTCCGGCTGGGAGCTCAACGTCCGGCTGCGCCGCCTGACAGCAGCTGACGGCGAGATCGTCGCGTTGACCAACAGCGAGTTCAACTTGCTTGCGGCGTTCCTCGCCGCGCCGCAACGGGTGCTCTCACGTGATCAGCTGCTCAACTTCTCACGCCTGCACGACGACGAGGTATACGACCGTGCGATCGACGTGCAGGTGGGACGCCTGCGGAAGAAGCTCAAGTCGGACGCCGCGCAGCCCCAGCTCATCCGCACCGAGCGCGGCGCGGGATATGTTTTCACAGCGCCCGTAGAGACCGTGCGCTAATAGGTGGGACGTCTGGTACGCGACCCACTGGCCGGCGTAAAGCGCTGCGTGCTTGAGTGAGGTCT
>JBGPPC010000014.1:0-25758 GCA_041488355.1 Gammaproteobacteria bacterium | reverse complement strand
CGAGTTTTTCGACTCCATGCGCCGAGGCTGAGGAAGCTGCCTCGAGCTCGCCGCTCGTTCCCGCCCCAAGCCCTGCGGCCGCCGAGGACCGAGCGGCACCCCTCCGCGATGGAGTTCTTGCTCGACAAGACCAAAGCCACCAAGAGCAACGCCGAGTTTTTCGACTCCATGCGCCGAGGCTAAGTAGGCTGCCTCGAGCTCGCCGCTCGTTCCCGCCCCAAGTCCTGCGGCCGCCGAGGACCGAGCGGCACCCCTCCGCGATGGAGTTCTTGCTGGACAGAATCAAGGCAACAGTGGGTTGTGGTCGCTTGAATGCGCGCCCGCGTAGCCACATATTGTGACTCCGCAGGCGCTCCGGCGCACGACTTGTCCCCGATCTCGCCTGCGCGTATCATTCGCGGCTTTTCCCGTGCCTTGGAGGCTTGGGATAAATGTAAGGAAACTGCCATGAGACCGAAAATCCACCCCGAATACAAAGAAATCGCTGTGATCTGCAGCTGCGGGAACAAGTTCACAACCAAGTCCGTGCTCGGCCGCGAGTTGCACGTCGAAGTCTGCTCAAACTGCCATCCTTTCTACACTGGCAAACAGAAGGTGATGGATACCGCTGGCCGCGTCGAGAAGTTTCGCCAGCGCTACAGCAAGACCGGCGCGGCGAAGGGGGTTCCAGGGAAGAGCGCTTGAGCGCGTTGTCGTTGTCGGCATAGCACTCCGACAGTATTCGGCTGATTGCAATACGTTCCGCGAACGCGGGACGCCGATGTTAAGAAACGCCGCGCTGCGGCGTTTTTTTTGCGTCGGGCAGCCTCTTTTCCGCTGCCCATGCGTTGATCCGAGCTTTCGCCGCGGTTTTTCGGCTTCCGCCGTGGGAACCGCACCGCTACACTTAGCGAACCGCCGAGAACAACAATCCTCAACCAGAGGAAATGCCTCCTGCGACAGACATGGGCCAGTCCGCGCGCGACTTTGTAACCCGCCACGCGCTTGCGTCGACCTGCTTGCTATGCATCGTCTGGATGCTGGCCGGCTTGATCGGGCGCGATCCCTGGAAGCCAGACGAGGCATACAGCTTCGGCCTCGTCAACCACGTGTTCCAGACCGGTGACTGGGTCGTGCCCACGCTAGCTCAAGAACCCTTCGTGGAGAAGCCGCCGCTCTTTTACATCACCGCGGCGTTGTTCGCACGCGCCTTCGGGTGGTTGATGCCGATTCACGACGCCGCGCGGTTGGCCAACGTCTTTTACCTGGGCCTCGCCTTCGTGTTTATCGGACTAGCCGGCAGGGAGCTGTACGGCGGCGAGAAAGCCGAGGCAGGATGGAGCAGTTGGGTCAGCGCGTTGGCGCTGCTCGGATGCGTTGGAATGGTGGAGTCGGCGCACCTCATGATCACGGACGTCGCCATGCTGTGCGGCTGGGTGATCGCCTTGTACGGTTTGGCTCTTGCCCCGCGGCGACCAGCCATGGGCGGCGCGGCACTCGGCATAGGCGTGGGCATCGCCTTCATGTCCAAGGCCCTGCTTGCCCCGTCTGTGTTCGGCGTCGTCTGCCTGCTGCTCCCGGCACTCTTTCCACAATGGCGCACGCGGCGCTACCTGCTAACGATGGCTATCGCCACCTTGATAGCATCACCCTGGCTCTTTATATGGCCCGCCGCCCTCTATCACCGCTCGTCCGAGTTGTTTCAGGAATGGCTCTGGGTGAACAGCATAGGTCGTTCGCTCGACCTGACCAAGCTCGGAGTGCCAGGCAAGTTCGGTTACTACCTTGGAGTCCTCCCCTGGTTTGCATTCCCGGTCTGGCCGGTGGCGTTATGGGCGCTGTGGGTCCGCCGCCAGGAGATCCGGACCTCTGTGGGCCTGTATCTGCCCCTCACCGTGTTCTTGGTATGCTTTCTGGCGCTGTCGGTCTTGCCCGACGCGCGCGAGTTGTATGCCTTGCCCCTGCTCCCTAGCCTCTGTCTGCTGGCGGTACCGGGCCTACCGCTACTGCGGCGGGGCGCCTCCAGCGCGCTCTGGTGGTTCTCTCTCATGGTGTTTGGCTTCTTCGCTCTGATTGGCTGGTTCTATTGGATCGCGCTGGACTTGAGCTTCCCGGCGCGCCTCCATGCACACCTGCTCCGCCTGCGGCCGGCGTACGAGCCTAGTTGGCAATTATTCAAGTTCGTGCTCGGCGCAGGCCTGACGGTGATGTGGTTCTGGCTCATCCCTTGGCTGCCGCGCAGCCCCTACCGCCCGGTCATCGCGTGGTCCGGCTCCGTGGCCCTACTGTGGGGTCTGGCTGCCGTGTTCTTCGTGCCCTGGGTGGACAGCGCGAACAGCTACCGCAGCATGACGCTGGCAATACGCGAGAGCCTGCCCACACACTACCGCTGTATCTCGAGCTACAGCTTGGGGGAACCGCAGCGCGCGATGCTGGAGTACTTTGCCGGGATCGTTACTTTTCGGGACATCGAGCCCGAGCGCAAGCGCGATTGCGACGTGTTGCTGGTGCAAGGCTTCCGCAAGGCGATTCGCACGCCGGACCAGAGCTGGGAGCTGATTTGGCATGGTGCACGCCCTGGGGACGACAACGAACTGTATCGGCTGTACCGGAAGAGGCCGCCAGCCTGAGTAGAGAGGTTATGGCGCTTTTCACGCTCGATACCATGAGCCAAGCGCACAGCTGGCAAGAGCTGTCGGCCGGGTTTCGTTGGCAGGTCCCTGCCCGCTTCAATCTCGGTTGGGATTGCTGCGGACGCCACGCGAGTGGATCCGAACGCCTCGCGCTGTACTTCGAAGACGAGGCTGGCGCGACGTCCACGTTTAGCTTCGGGGACATCCAGCAGGCCGCAAACCGCCTCTCCAACGCGCTGCGTGCGCTGGGTGTGCAACGCGGCGATCGTGTCGCCATTGTTCTACCGCAGCGCCCCGAGACCGCCATCGCCCACATCGCCACCTACCAGATGGGCGCCATCGCGTTGCCGCTCTCGCATCTGTTCGGTCCCGACGCGCTCGAATACCGCCTCCGTGACGCCGGTGCCTGCACCGCCGTCGTCGACTCCGATACTTTGCCCCGGATCTGGCCGCTGCTGAGCCGGTTGCCGCAGCTCAAGCATGTAATAGGCGTGGCCGGTGCACGAGAGAGCGGCGTCGAAACCTGGCAAGCGCTGCTTGCCGCGGGTAGCGATTGCTTCGACGTCGTAGACACTGCGGCCGGCGAGCCGGCCATGATTATCTACACCAGCGGGACGACGGGACAACCGAAAGGGGCATTGATCCCACACTGTGCACTGCTCGGCAACCTGCCGGGATTCATCTGCTCGCACGACTTCTTCCCCCAGCCCAGCGATATGTTCTGGTCGCCGGCGGACTGGGCGTGGACCGGGGGATTGTTCGACGCCCTCCTCCCGACCTGGCACTTCGGAGTGCCGATCCTTGCGCTCACTGGCCGGTTCGAGCCAGAGCGCGCATTGCGCTCGATGCAGAAGTACCGCGTACGCAACGCGTTTCTGTTCCCCACCGCACTGAAGGTCATCATGAAGGAGGTGCCCGACCCGCGTGGCCGGTTTGACCTGAATCTTCGCAGTCTGATGAGCGGGGGCGAGGCGGTCGGCCCAGCGGTGATGGAGTGGGCGCAGTCCAGGCTCGGTGTGACCATTAACGAGATCTTCGGTCAAACTGAGATGAACTACGTTATCGGCGGATGCGCTTCCCTGTTCGCACCCAAGCCGGGCGCCATGGGCCGAGCCTACCCAGGCCATCGTATCGCTCTGCTCAACGATGCAGACGAGGAAATCGCTGACGGCGAGGTGGGCGAGATCGCGGTCTGGCGCGAGGGCGATCCAGTGGTGTTTCTTGAATACTGGCACAACGCCGAAGCAACGCGTGCGAAATTCAGTGCCGGCTGGGGGCGCACGGGTGACCTAGCCGCCCGCGACGCTGAGGGCTTCTACTGGTATAGGGGTCGCACCGACGATGTGATCAAGAGCGCCGGCTACCGCATCGGCCCGGCAGAGATCGAGGACTGCTTGCTCAAGCATCCGGCTATCGCTAACGCCGCTGTCATCGGGGTACCCGATGCACACCGAGGCGAAGCGGTGAAAGCCTACGTTGTGCTGACCACAGGCAGCGCACCGTCTGAAGCGCTGAAGGAGCAGATTCAAGCACATGTCCGCACGCGCCTGGCACCCTATCAGTATCCGCGCGAGATCGAGTTCATCGACGCCCTCCCCATGACCACCACCGGCAAGGTGCAGAGGCGGGTCTTGCGGGAGCGTTCGCGCGCGGTCGGGATCCGGCCAGGGCTTTAATCCTGCCCGATCGACCCCACTTCAGCTCCGTACGTCGTTCGCCGCTGCGGGAAGTGCGGACTACGCTTCACCCTCAAACCAGGCCAGATTTCATACCGTGACGGACTCCTTGCAGCGCTTCTTGTTCGAGGGCGTCCCGGTGCGCGGCGAGATTGTGCATCTCGATGCGACCTGGCGGGCAGTACTCGAACGTCATGAGTACCCCGAACCACTACGCGCCGCTCTGGGCCAGCTGATGGCTGCGGCGGCATTACTGTCGGCCACTCTCAAGTTCACCGGTTCGCTGATCATGCAGGTGCAGGGCACGGGCCCGGTAAAGCTCATCGTGGTGGAATGCACCAGCGAGCAAACCATGCGTGCCACCGCCAAATGGGACGGGCAACTGCCAGCGAGTGGGTTCCGCGAACTGGTTGGAGACGGCCGCTTCGTGATCACGATCGCCCCTGCCGATGCCAAGCAGACCTATCAGGGTGTCGTCGATCTCGCAGGCAACAGCGTCGCGACCATGCTAGAGCACTACATGACCACCTCGGAGCAGTTGGAGACGCGCCTATGGCTGGCTGCGGACACCCAACAAGCTGCAGGCATGCTTCTGCAGCGGGTGCCCGGAAAAGCCGACGCGGATCCAGATGCCTGGAACCGGGCAGTCAGGCTCGGCGAAACCGTCACCTCGGCAGAACTGCTCAAGCTGCCCGCACGCCAAGTCATCCACCGCTTGTATCACGCCGAGGACATTCGCGTGTTCGAAGCGCGCGTCGTCAGTTTCCGCTGCTCCTGTTCACGCGAGCGCGTAGTCAACATGCTGCGCATGTTGGGTCACCAGGAAATCATGTCGATTTTGGACGAGCGCGGCGCGGTGGAGGTGAACTGTGAGTTCTGCAACCGGCGCTACGCCTTCGATCCCGTGGACGCGGAGCAGGTATTTGCGGCCGAGGTTGTTACCGGGCCTGGCAGTACTCGACACTAGCCCAACGATGAGCACGGACGAGGAGCGGATCCGACTCGACAAGTGGCTATGGGCTGCGCGCTTCTTCAAGACGCGCTCAATCGCCGCCCACGCTGTGGACAGCGGCAAGGTGCTGGTCAACGGCGCGAGGGTCAAGCCGGCGCGCGCGCTCAGGGTGGGCGACGAATTGGGCATCCGTACGCCAAGCGCCGAGTTTACCGTGATTGTGCGGCAACGCAGCGGTCGCCGCGGCGCGGCGACCGCTGCGGCGCAGCTGTTCACTGAGACGGAGGACAGCCGCCGCAGCCGCGAGGAAGCCAAACTGGCTCGCGTGGACTCGCATCCCGACGCCCACACCAGGGGTCGACCGACCAAACGCGTGCGCCGCATGATTCACAAGTTACGCGGCGAGCCGCTTTAACTCAGGTCTGAACGGTCTCGGCTAACCCGCGACTGTTGCGCCGGGCGAATCCGGTAAAATGCAAGCTCATCTTAGTTCAGGGAGACAGCATCATGGACAACGGGCGCGAAGTGGTTGTGTTGAGCGGTGTGCGCACTGCTATCGGAGACTACGGCGGCGGGCTAAAAGACATCCCACCGACCGAGCTTGCCGCAAGAGTAGTGCGCGAGGCGGTGAGCCGCGCCAAGATCGCGCCTGAAGATGTGGGTCACGTGGTCTTTGGCAACGTCATACACACCGAGGCCAAGGACATGTACCTGTCACGGGTGGCGTGCATCAACGGCGGACTGCCCAAGGAGACGCCGGCACTTACGCTCAACCGTCTGTGCGGGAGCGGTCTCCAGGCGATCGTATCCGCCGCCCAGGCGATCAAGCTGGGCGATGCCGAAATCGCGGTGGCCGGGGGCGTCGAGTCGATGAGCCGCGGCGTTTATGCGGACCCGAGCGCGCGTTGGGGTGCGCGCATGGGCGACCACCAGATCATCGACATGATGGTCGGTGCACTCACCGACCCGTTCGACGTTGTGCACATGGGCATCACTGCAGAAAACGTTGCAACCAAATGGGGGATCACGCGACAGCAGCAAGACGAGATGGCGCTGGAAAGCAATCGCCGCGCTGTGAACGCCATTCAGAAGGGTTACTTCAAAGATCAGGTGCTCCCGATTGAGATCAAGACCCGCAAGGGCACGGTTCTCGTCGACACCGACGAGCATCCGCGCGCGGACGCCAGCTTAGAGGGATTTGCGAAGCTCAAGACTGTGTTCAAGCCCGACGGCTCGGTAACCGCGGGCAACGCCTCGGGTATCAATGATGGGGCAGCTGCATCGGTCCTCATGGAGCGGAAGGCGGCCGAAAAGAAGGGGTTCAAGCCGTTAGCACGGTTAGTGGCCTATGCACATGCAGGCGTGGATCCCAAGTACATGGGTATCGGACCAGTCCCTGCAGTAAAGAAGGTCATGGAGCGCGCAGGGCTCAAGGTCGCGGACATGGACGTCATTGAGTCGAACGAGGCGTTCGCCGCTCAAGCCTGTGCTGTGGCGAAAGACCTCGGGTTCGATCTCAGCAAAGTCAACCCCAATGGAGGAGCCATCGCCTTGGGCCACCCGATCGGAGCCACAGGCGCGATTCTGATGGTCAAGGCAATCTACGAATTGCAGCGAACCGGCGGTCGTTATGGGCTGGTGACCATGTGTATCGGAGGTGGTCAGGGGATAGCGGCCGTGTTCGAGCGCCTGTAATGAATTGGCCAAGCTGCTGCTTCCTCCATCCCTAAATGCAGGGTTAAACGGCGAACTGCATCATTTCGGCCTGCGGTTATCCCTTCAGTTCGCCTAGCCGGATAGCCGCGGTTAGCCCTTACTCCGGTTCTGGTCATTGACCGCAGGCGGTCATTGTGCGGCACCAGAAACGGGCCGATGGATTCTCCGAAAATTGGTTGACAGCTCTCGCCAAATCAATACAATGGCGAAGCTTTTGCAGTGCAGCATTTCCCGCCGTTGTCGAGCCGTCACTCTCAGGAGATCCGAGCCATGATTTTTGCCGTTCCGGAAGACGTCAGCGCACAAGCCAAGAACAACATCGAACAGGCCGTGAAGTTCGCTGAGACCACCGCTGATGCAGCGGAAGAATTGTTCGAACTGAACCTCAAGACCGCGCGGGCTGCCAGCGCCGACGCCCTGAAGCAGCTAAAGGCAATGGCCACCGCCAAGGATGTGCAGGAACTGGCCTCTTTGCAGACATCGTTCGCTCAGGCCAATGCCGAGAAACTGTTCGGCTACAGCCGTGCGGTGTATGGCTGGAGCGCCGAAGCGCAGGGTGAAATCAGCAAACTGGTGGAAGCCCAGATCGCGGAGGTCAACAAGAATATGGCCGCCGCACTGGACAAGGCAGCTAAGGCCGCTCCCTCCGGGTCGGAGTTTGCCTTTGCGGCGGTGAAGTCTGCCATGACTGCTGCGAACCAGGCCTACGATGCGCTGACCAAGGCTGGCAGGCAGGTCGCTGACATGACCGAAGCCACCATCAACACCGCCGCGCCCGGCACGTCGCGCAAGAAGGCGGCCTAGGCCGTATAGATCTCGCGCAGGTCAGTTTGGCTGCGAGCCCCCGCACAAACGGGGGCTTCGTTTTTCTTCCGCTCGTCGCAGCTAGACCTTGAGCAAATGCGTCCGGTAGTACTTCAATTCCTCGATCGATTCGTAGATGTCAGCCAGCGCCTCGTGTTTGCTCTGCTTCGAAAGCCCCGCCATGATCTCGGGTTTCCAGCGGCGGGCCAGTTCCTTGAGGGTGCTCACATCGAGATTGCGGTAGTGGAAATGGGCCTCCAGTCTGGGCATGAAACGAGCAAGAAAGCGCCGATCCTGACACACCGAGTTGCCGCACATCGGTGACGTGTTCGGAGGGACGAGTGCGGCGACGAATCGAAGTAGATCGACCTCGACCTCGACCTCTGAAACAGTTGCAGCCTTGACCTTGTCGATCAAGCCCGAACGCCCGTGCGTGCCCTTGTTCCAGCTGTCCATCGCATCCAGAACGTCATCGTTCTGATGCACCACCTGCACCGGCCCCTCTGCCACCACGTTCAACTGCGGGTCAGTGATAACTAATGCTACCTCTATGATGCGGTCCGCATCGGGCTTGAGCCCGGTCATCTCCATGTCGATCCAGATGAGCCGGTTCGCGTCCTGTGCCATACTTTGACGTTGAATCCCAATTTAGTCGGCTCGCCATTGTGTCACACGCTCCAACCCCGCGTGGGACCGTCGCCGAGCCTCATCCCTCATAGCCTCGTATGAACCTTTTCAGCGTCGCCTTCTTACTGGCTTTGGTCGTGGCTACGCTCACGCGGCTATGGCTGGCCTACCGCCACCTGCGGCATATCCAGGCGCATCGCACCACAGTTCCACCAGCGTTTGCCAACGATATCGCTCTCGATGCGCACCAAAAGGCGGCCGACTACAACGGCGCCAAGGCACGCTCGGTCATGATCCACACCGTCGTGGACAGCGGCGTCCTCCTAGTCCTGACTTTCGGCGGGCTATTGCAGTTGCTAGACGACTGGGCCGGGAGTTGGTTTGCATCTGAGATCCTGCGCGGAACAGCGCTGATCGCGCTGTTTGCGGTCGGCACGGCTGTCATCGATTTGCCCTTCAGCTGGTATCGCACCTTCAAAATCGAAGGGCGCTTCGGCTTCAACCGGATGACGCTCAGCATGTGGCTCGCCGACCTCGCTAAGACTGCTGCGATAAGCGCTGCCTTTGGACTGCCGCTGGTGCTGGCGGTCCTCTGGCTGATGGGCAAGATGGGGCAGATGTGGTGGCTCTACGTCTGGCTGGTTTGGGTAGCGTTTAGCCTGTTCATGATGGCTATCTATCCGGCATACATTGCGCCGCTGTTCAACAAGTTCGCGCCCATGCCATACAGTTCGCTCAAGATACGCATCGAGAACCTGCTGGCCAAGTGTGGCTTCCGCTCCAGCGGCCTGTTCGTGATGGACGGCTCCAAACGCAGCAGTCACGGAAACGCCTACTTCACCGGTTTCGGCAAGACCAAGCGCATCGTTTTTTTTGACACCCTCATCTCGCGCCTCACAGAGGGCGAGATCGAGGCGGTGCTGGCACACGAGCTGGGCCACTTCAAGCTGCGCCACGTGATCCGGCGCATGCTCTGGACCTTCGGTGTGAGCTTGGTCTTGCTGGGCGTGCTTGGGTATCTGAAGGACAAGGCCTGGTTTTACGAGGGCCTGGGCGTGGCTTATCCGGCCACGAACGCTATGGCGTTACTCCTGTTCGTGCTGGTCGCGCCGGTCTTCACCTTCCTGCTGCAGCCTCTTGTGGCGATGTATTCCCGCAAACACGAGTTCGAGGCCGATGCTTACGCTGCTCGTTACAGCTCCCCCCTTGAGCTTATCAACGCACTGGTCAAGCTGTACAAGGACAATGCCGCCACGCTCACGCCAGACCCGCTCCACTCGGCCTTCTACGACTCGCATCCGCCGGCTAGCGTGCGTATCGCGCGTCTGCGGAGCCGGGATGCCAGTTAGCCGCTATCCATGCAGCCTATGGGCGCGCGTCAGTTGCGCCCGTTCGTCCGGGCATGAATAGCAAGTTGCGGCTGATCGCGGCAATGACCAGCGTCGCGCTTGGTCTTTCTCAAGGATGCGGAAGCAAGGCACCGAAGGGGGTCCCCGAGGTCCACGAGTGCCGTCAGGCCGCGGCGGCGATCACCGAGTCTAAGTTCGACACCGGCCTCGACCTTCTCAGGCGCCAGGCCGATGCTTACTCCGAGTGCATGACAGCCCACGGCTATGTCATCGACCAAGTCGAGCTCGACGAGCAACTCGAGCATGTTCGGCAAGTAGAGAACGCGAAATGGATGGGGGGCGACCCCTTCTTTATCATCGCTAAGCGTAGGCAACAGCTGCGAATGTCGCCGGCCCTCTGGCGTCCGGCCCCACCGTCTACTACGGAAGGTTGATTGCGAATGGGAGCGAGGTCCTTACGTCGGCCTATCTCCGATGGCTAAATTGAGCCCTTGCGACGGCCTGTAGGGCGCTGCGACGGGGTTAGTAGACACTTGCTTGGTCAGGGCTTCCTGCCGGGTCTCGGCATGCGGCGGAATCGTCGCAGCGACCGCTAAAGTTTTCCGAGCCAATGCTGATAGACAATTGCGGGCGCGGCTCCTCGGAGACGCTCCGCTCCTGCGCACCGCGGTCGCGGCTGTCGCAGGGCAGCAACGCCGTGGCGGACAACGCCGCCAAGTAACTGTCAAAAGGCAAACCCACCGAAAGGTTGGGGCGCAAAGTCACCGGTCTAACGAGCGAGAGGCTCCATGACAGCGGGACCGCCAGGTACATTCGGCCACAGCCGTAAACGCATGCTGGCTGCTCTCTTCCCAGCGCGGGTGGTCCATCGTCCGTGCCGCGGTTTCCTCCCGCCCCCTGCGGCCGTAAGGCCGGCATCCGGCCGCACTCGGAACTAGGTTCCGTGCACGGCAGCAAGGGACTTGCAGCGCAGCCTTTATTGCGGGAGATAGCGAAATGAGCAACAGCGCCGCGTCCAACGTCATCCCCATGCGCGAGCTCGATCGTCCAGCCGCCAATCCACAGGAAGCGCAGTTCGAGCGACTGCTCAAGGAATGCCAGGGCCTCGCTGTGGACCGCTTGTGCGGCTCCATCGCTGCGATGTTGGACAAGGTCGAGGAGGTGTTATGGGGCTTGGCCGATCACACCCAAGACCGCGAAGTACGCGACCTGTACATCACCGCCAAGGACAAAGCGCTAGAGCAGCGGAAGTTCATCGAAGAGCAATTTCGCAAGAACTACCTCACTGAGTTCGGAAGCCGCGTGCGTCCCGAGCGCAAGCAGAGCCAGGACTTTAGCCGGTTCGACCTTTCCTCCCTCGAGCTCGGGCTGGTGAACGACGAGGACCTCGATGAAACGCTCAAAGTGAACGAGATGGCGGCGAAGCTCCGGCGCTATTGCGAGGAGGAACTCAACGCGCTCGACCAACGCGTCGGCGTGCTCATCGGAGACGCCAACCTGCAAGGCGAAGGCAATCCATTCAGCCCGCAAGCGATTTGCATCGCGTACAAACAGACCTGCCGCCAGATCGATGCGAGTCTCAAGCTCCGAATGGTATTCCACAGATTGTTCGACGATCATGTGCTGGACGATGTCCGTTCCATCTACAAAGATCTCAACGCTCTGCTGATTCAGCGGTCGATCCTGCCGAAAATCCGCTATGGCATACGTCGTCAGCCCGGCGCCGCGGGCGTACGTGCCGGCCTCCAGGCAGGCGGAATCCCGGGAACTCCGAGCCCCGGAATGGATGTAGCGGCTGGCGCAATAGCCAACAATATAGGCTATGGCGCCGAACTAGTCGGTGGCGGCGAGCAGGACTTCTACGCTGTGCTGCAAGGGTTGATCGCCATGAACGCCCATGGCACAGGCGTTCCAGGAACGCCAGCGGTCCCGGGGGGCCTCCCCGGCGGTTTGCTGGCCGTGAACCCGGCGTCAGCCGGAGGCATGCTTCAGGTACCTGGCTTCCCTCCCATCATGAGTGGACCGGTCAGTGCAAGCGGGCTACCTGGCAGTGGTGTGCCGATGGGTGCGATGCTCGTACCCGAGCGCCTGCTGCAGGGTGCAGAGCTGATCGGCTCCCTCACGCGTCTGCAGCAGGGCGACCTCGCCGTGATCGCCGGTGCTGCGGCAATGCTGGATGCCTCCGTGCTGACCGGCGGAACCACCAACGTAGTGCGGGAGCTGAAGTCCACCCAGATCGGAAGCAGCGTAGATCAGTCGGACGCCATGACGATGGACATCGTCGCCATGCTGTTCGATCAGATCTTCGGCGATAAGCGCGTCCCCTACGCGCTCAAGGTGTTGATCGGTCGTCTGCAGATCCCTGTGGTCAAAGTCGCGGTGCTCGACAAGAAGTTCTTCTCCAAGAAGTCGCATCCCGCGCGCCGGCTGCTGGACACGCTTGGCGAATTCGCGTTCGGGCTGGACGAGACCTTCGACCAAGACTCGCCCGTGTACAAGAAGCTCGAAGACATCGTTCAGCGCCTGCTCGACGAGTTCGAGGACGACATCCAGATCTTCGAAACACTGAACGAAGATTTGCTGGCTCTGGTCCGTGATGAGAATCAGCGCGCGGAGAACGCCGCCAAGGACGCCGCGCGCAAAATCGCCTACATGGAGCGTCTGGAAGTCGGCAAGGCAGTTGCACAATTCGAGATCAAGCGGCGCGCCGAAGCCAACCGAATCTCGCAGCTGGTTCTCAATTTCCTTGCCGACGAATGGGTGAAGCTGCTGTTGCTGGCCTATGCACGCCACGGTAACGATAGCGCCGCGTGGAAGAGCGCCCTCGAGACAATGGATCTGCTGATCTGGAGCGTCAACCACAAGCAGTCCGTCGATGAGCGACGCAAATTGGCCGCCATGCTACCTGGATTGCTCAAGCGGCTTCAGGCGGGCCTGCAAGGGATCGAAGCTGATCCAGACAGGCGCAAGCAGTTCTTTTCCAGGCTCATGCGGCTACACACCAAGGTGATCAGCGGCAACGCACCAGCAAGACGGGCCGCAAAACAAGGCGCCGTGCCCACCCTCACCGAGTCCATCTCCACAGCGACTACTGCGGATGCCGGGCCCTTTCCCCAGCCGACGAATGCAGGGCAGCCTTCTGCGCGGGTTGAATCTCTGCGAAGCGAGCCCGCGGAATACATGTTATCCACACCGCAGAATTCGACGGCGTCTGCGCCCGCATCAATGGAAACGACAAGAGCGGTGGCGCCCGAGGTAGACGAGGACGCCGAACCCGCGACGCAAGCGCCGGAGTTCTCGAACGTCACGATCAGGAATCCCTTCGGAGATGGCGACATCCAGATCGAGGAGATCAGTTTGTCCGACCTGCCCGGGCTACCGGAACTATCCACCGCTTCGCGGAAGGGCGCCTCCCCTGCCGAGCCGGTCGACCAGCATAGCCAATCTGTGACCGACCTCCGCGAAGGCGACTGGCTCGAATTCCGCGACGATGACGACGGCCGCAGCCAGGCGAAGTTGTCCTACATCAGCCCTCTCAAGGGCACGTACCTGTTCGTAAACCGCCAGGGCGCAAAGGTCGGCGAGTACTCTCTGTACCAGCTCGCCCGCGAGTTTCGCACTGGACGCGCCGTGGTGCTCGAAGCCGTCCCGCTGTTGGACCGTGCCATGAGCAGTCTGGTGGGCACCCTCAAGAAGAGCGTGCACTAGCGGCGCTCAGTGGCTACGGCGACCACCCGCAGCTAGCGTTTAGGGCACGTAAACTCTTCAATCGGAACGAGGGCGGATCCGGCTCGCCCCCCCAGCGAACGTCCGACAGTTCCTGCCGGCAGCACAAAGACCGGCACCAAGCGCCCTTCACCGGTCACGTAGAATGCAGTCGGTGTCAAAGGCTTCTTCGACGGCTAACGATCCCCGGCTCCCGCTCTTGCGCGGCCAAGTCGTGTCGACTCATGGCAGGCACTATCTGGTCGAGGTCTCCAACGGCGAGATCCTGACCTGCTTTCCACGCGGTAAGCGCAGCCTCGTCGCGTGTGGAGATCTGGTCCAGGTGGCACGCACCGCGACTGGCCAAGGAGTGATCGAGGCGGTCGACCCACGGCGCGCGCTGCTGTATCGCTCCGACCAGTACCGCCAAAAGCTCATCGCTGCAAACGTGACCCAGATGGTCATCGTTCTGGCCGTCGTGCCTTCCTTCTACGAGGAGTTGCTGAACCGTTGCCTTGCCGCGGCTGCACATCAGCGGATTCCCGCGTTGATTGTCCTCAATAAGTTCGACCTCTCGGCGCAGAGTGCACCGGCGCTCGCATCGCTCGCGCTGTACTCGCGGCTCGGCTACACGGTGCTGCCTCTGGTTGCCAAACATGATGTGGGTCCGCTGCGTTGCCACCTCGCGGGGCACTTGTCGCTGTTGGTGGGGCAATCGGGGATGGGGAAGTCCACCATCATCAACGGGTTGGTGCCCGATGCGGCCGCTGCCGTGGGCGATATTTCGGCTGCGCTCGACTCGGGGCGCCATACGACGACCCATGCCAGCTTGCACCGCATCGACGAGAGCAGCGGCTTGATCGATTCACCTGGGATGCAGGAGTTCGGCCTGCTGCATCTGTCACAACGCGAACTGGCGGAAGCCTTCCAGGAATTCCATCCGTACTTGGCGGGGTGCCGATTCAACGATTGCCGCCACACGGGCGAGCCCGATTGCGCCGTCGAAGCGGCGGCGTCCGATGGAAAAGTCAGCGGTCGGCGGCTCGCTGCTTACCGCCGGATCGTGGCCGATCTCAAGCGGGTCAAGCCTCTTAGGCCCCGATCCACCGGGCGAGCGTGACGAGCAACAGCACGATGAGCCATATGACCAGCGTGCGCCAGATGAGCCCGAGAGCGCTCTGCATGTAATTGGCGTCGGGTTCATCTCCCGTGCCTAGGTCCGGCCGGTAGTTGACTCCGCCTTCGCTCGCGAGCGGTCCACCAAGCCTAGCGCCGAGCGCCCCGGCCCCGCTCGCCAAGATCACACCGGCTTCGGGGTCCAGCCACGAGCGCGCCTGCGTGCGCCAGCACTGCAAAGCGTCCTCCAAATCTCCGGCGACAGCGAATCCGATCGCTGTCAACCGCAGTGGCACCCAGTCCAGCAACCAGAGCGCCCGAGACGCGAAATGTCCGAAAGCCCCCAATTCCTCGTCGGCGCGTCGCCCCCATTTGTCCGCCAAGAGCACGGACAGCTTGTAAAGCAGGGCACCGACCGGCGCAGGCAACACTACAAACCAGGCGATCACCGCGAGCAGGTCGCGGTGCGCATGCACCAGCATCGTCTCGATAGCGGCGCGCGCGATCTCAGCTTCGCTCCAGGGCGCTGGCGCTTCGCCACGCCACCGGGCGAGAAGCTCGCGCGCGCGGTCGAGCTCTCCCGCCCGCAGAGCGTCGACGATTGCGCCGTACACTTGCGTTGTCGGTTTGAAGTTGATGCAGGCATAGAGGACGGCGACGTCAAACGCCCACCCTAGCAGCGGGTTCAACGCTGTCAACCCTTTGTAGACGACGAGCGCCGCTACCACCCACGGCAGCACTCCGAGCAACCAGCCGATAGCGCCGTGGAACGCTTCGCCTGCGTTGAAATGCCGCGCCAGCCGGCCGGCGTAGCGGTCAAAGGCAAGCTCGAAGACCGTAGGGTGCACCAGAGGACGGAGCTGCTCCAGGAACAACGCCGCCACAACGCAGAGTAGAGACATCACCGCCATGGGAGGAGTGGGGACGGTGCACCACGCCGATGCACAGCGTCCAGCGCCGGTATTCTAATACACGCCAGACAAGCGGCGCGACGACGCATGAAAGGCCTGGATCCCGCCCAAATCAAAGACCTTCCGAACGACAGCCCAGGGATGGCGAACGTAAATGTTCGGATCCCGGCTTGCGCCGCGATGGTGCCCTAACAGGCGTCAGTGGCTAAGCCTCATGTAGAGCGGCGGCAACTTCTCACGAGACGGTTGTTCGCAGCGAAGATGCGTATTTATCGGCGCTGGTATCCAGCCTCATGCAGAACGGTAGCAGGGTGGCAATGCGATCAGCTACTGCTTGATCAGATCGTCGCGCGGGTATCGATCCATGGGAGTCATGTCAAGTAAGGTCTACGAGCGCCATCTCGCCGCTTGAGAGCGAACACCGAGAGCGCGCCGCCCTGGTCTGGCGCGGAGGAATACGGACATTGAGCCGGACGGCGCGCCTATCAGGTCGCGGCGTCAGGAATGCGAACGCTCAAACCCGATCGGCAGTGCCCGCTTACGCGGGTGTCAATCGAGCAGGGTTTCCGCGGCAATCCTTTCCACCACCGCGTCGACCCCACTACCCGTCTGACAGTTGGTCACTAGCACCGGTCGGTCGGCGCGGACCTGGCTGGCTTCGCGGATCAGGTGCGCTAGGTCCACGCGCACATAGGGGGCGAGATCGACTTTGTTGATGACCAGCAGATCGGACAGGAGCACGCCGAGTCCCTTCTTGCGCGGGATGTCGTTGCCGCCAGCCGCGTCGATGACAAACAGCCAGTAATCCACGAGGTCGGAAGAAAACGTAGACGCAAGACTGTCGCCGCTGCTCTCGATCAAGATCAGGTCGAGGGACGCGAAGCGCGTCTCGAGCTCGGTCACCGCACGCATGTTCAAGGTGGTGTCCTCGCCGATCGCGGCGTGGGGACTGGTTCCCGTCTCCACCGCCAGGACGCGCGCGGGGTCGATGAGTCCGCTGCGCTTCACGCGCTCTGCGTCCTCCTGGGTCGCGAGGTCGTTCGTGATGACGCCGATCTCGGCCCCTCGTCGAATAAAGCGTGGAATGATCTGCTCCAGCAACGCGGTCTTGCCGGAGCCAACTGGACCACCTATGCCGACCCGGGCGGCCCCGAGGTGTGCGCGGGTGCGGGGGCGTGGATTTGCCGCGGCTCGGTACAGCGGACGCGTGAGCAGCCCAGCCATCGTGATCCTCCCTGAAACCTGCAGACGCCTGCTCGCGCCGGCGACACCGGGATGGCCTTCTGGTCGTGCCGTTCTCCCAGCGAGCAGATCGTCTCGCAAGTCTGTGCATCGCAAGATCGAGACCCGCTCGGCTGGCGCACGGTATCCGGGCGCCACTTCCCTTGGATAGACCGCGCGAAACGCTTGATAGGACTGGAGTTCGCCGCGGTTTGCGGGCGGGTGCGAGGGCGAGACCAGGACCAAATTGGAGCGCAGCGACGGGTCGCGGTGCCCCATGCTTGTGCGCCGGCGCGGCCTCCAGCCCCAGTGTGGGACAGTCCCTGAGAGTGCGCCCGCGATCGACCATGACTCGCTCGCCGGCCTATGGCAGGAGCATGCGGTGCGACGGGGGGGCGTCAGTTCTCCTCGTCGTCGCCGTCAGAGAGGCTTCGGCCGGCTTCTTTGCGGATAAGCTCGATTGCGGCGCGCAGGGTTTCCTCGGGCAGCGCATTGAGGGCGCCGGCTAGGATGTCAGCCGCGTCGTAAGTGGATTCCGGGAGAGCATGACTGTCGAGCCTGGCGACGAAGACCGCTGCGGCGCCGGTCGCCCGCAGCAGCGTCTGGCGCTCGGTCAGCAGCGTCTCGACTTCGGCGCGCAGGACCGCCACTTCCTGGTTGGGTTCGGAGTCCGGCAAGGTGTGCTCCCCGCCCGCATTGAGCCGGCACCCACCATTATGCGCGCCGCATGATCAACGCGCGCAGCAGGAACAGACCGGCTCTACCGCTCTTCGCCCTCGCCGAGGGTCTCGCCTAGCTGATCGCGCACCAGCTCGATCGCGTCTTGGAGCGTCTCCTCGGGCAGCCTATTGATGGTAGTCGCCAGGATATCTGCGGCCTCATACGCGGATTCGGGGAGTACCTGGCTATCCAGCTTGGCCACGAACATCGCCGCCGCCCCCGCCGAGCGCAGGAGATGGTCCCGCTCAACCATCAGCCCCTCGATCTCCGCACGGAGCATCGCGAGCTCCTGCTCGCGCTGGAAATCGGCTTGTCTCCTGCCGTGTGAGGTCGCTCTTCTCTCGTTCTCCGTCACCCTGCCTCCCTGCGTGGTATCTATGGCACCCGTAAACAGCACCGGCTACAGCGGGCCTCGTGGAGGCCTAGCGCCGACCGGTATCGGGATGAGCAGCGCCGTCAGCACAGCAGGACTCGTGCCTACCGGGTATCGACGTTTGCCCGTGCCGGGAAGGATGACCGTTTTTATTCCACCGTGCAGAGGACACGGTAAAGGGTATGCAGCATCCCCGCCGTGGCTCCCCAGATGTTGCGGCTTTTATAAGGCATCGCGTAATAGTTGCGCGTGCGGCCGTTGATCTGGTCGCGGTGCTGCTCATGGTTGGCCGGATCGAGGAAGAAAGCGAGTGGTACTTCGAACACGTCGGCGACTTCGAAAGAATCCGGCGAAAGCTGAAGCGGCGGCTCGATCCAACCGACCACGGGCGTAACGCGGAAGCCGGTAGGTATGTCCCACTCTGGCAGGGAGCCGATGACTTCCACGGCGGTCGGCGCGATACCGATCTCCTCCGCGGCCTCTCGCAGGGCCGTGGCTACCCGATCGGCGTCTGCCTCGTCCACGCGCCCGCCCGGGAAGCTGATCTGCCCGGCGTGATCGTGAAGGTGTACCGTACGCTGCGTCAGCAGCACGGTTACTCCTTGAGGCTGGTTGACGAGCGGGACGAGCACCGCCGCGGGGACCATCTCGCCGCCGGGCGGATGCACGTAGCGCTGGAACGCCGGATCGTCCGCAATCTGCGTCGCAACGCGCAGACGCTCGAGAATCCAGTCACGGGTCAGACCTGGAGCAGATGTGAGATACACAGGGGAGCGAACAAACGGGAGCCGCCATTCTACGCTCCTCCCATCACCGTCGCTGCTGGCCATCGGCGCAATCGTCGGGCGCCGACTACCACGCAATGGGTTCACGGTCGCGGAAGAAGCCACCTGTTGGGATTATAGCGGCCACCTCCAACCGGTCACGCGAGGGCGAAGCTACTGCAGGCTGCGCGACGCGGGGAGCAGCTCCTCGATCGCGCTTCGGGCGGCAGTGAGATGAGGATTGACGCGCAGAGCAGCTTGAAATACGAACAGCGCCGAGCCGCTGTCGCCAGAGCTGCGAAGGATCTCTGCCAGCCCGCAGAGCGCACCGAAATGGCGCGGCTCGAGCTCCAGCGTGCGATGGATGTCGCGCACGCTTTCCGCGTCTCGCTCCTGGAGATAGTAGAGTGTCGCGCGCTTATTCCAGGCCTCGGCGAAGTCGGGACAAGCGCGCAGCAGATTGTTGAGCCTGGTCTCGGCGATGTCATAGAGCTGAGTCGCAATTTCGGTCGCGGTGCGCTCCAGAGCAATGGCGGCGCGGCGGTGAGGATGGTGCATCCACAGCCGCCAGATTTGGTCCTCGAGCCCCTCGGGATCGCAACCGGGCGCAGCAAGGCTGTGGAACAGCTGGTCAAGACGGGACGGGAGCGCCACGGCTGGGCGCCGTGCACCAAGATTAGAAACCAACCTGAGCGTATCGACGTACATCGCTTGAAGCTCCTGCGCCAACCGCCTCCCCAAGTCTAAGCAAAGGCGATGCCGGACGCAAAGAGCGCGGCGAAGGTACTGCGCCGAGGCACTGCTGCCGCCCCACCTTGACGCCCTGTGGTAGGGTGCTGGCCTCAACGATGTCGATCCGACCGCCGAGCGCTACACGCACCGTTCTCGCACTGCTGTGCCTGATGTACTTCGTGACGTATGTGGACCGCGTCAACGTCAGCACAGCCGCGGGGATACTCCAGCAGGAGTTCGGCCTCTCGAATACTCAGCTCGGATTCGTCTTCTCAGCCTTCGCGTATCCGTACCTAGTGTTCCAGATCATCGGGGGATGGCTGGGAGACCGTTTCGGAGCGCGCCGCACGCTTTTGATATGCGGTCTCGTCTGGGCAAGCGCCACCGTCCTCACCGGGTTCGCCCAAGGGTTCCTGACCCTCGTGTTGGCGCGCGTGATGCTCGGCTTCGGTGAGGGCGCGACCTTCCCTGCCGCGACCCGCGCAATGTCGAACTGGACCGTGCCCTCCCATCGCGGCTTAGCGCAAGGCTTGACGCACTCCTGTGCACGGATCGGAAACGCGATCACGCCGCCCTTGGTCGCCTGGTTGATCATCGTATTGTCGTGGCGCGGCTCGTTCGTGATCCTCGGCGTGGCCAGCCTCGCCTGGGTCATCGTCTGGACGCTGTACTTCCGCGACAATCCCCGCGACCACCCCGGCATCACGCAACACGAGCTCGATCGCCTGCCAGCACACGTCGACGGGCGCAGAGCTACGCAGACTCCCTGGGGTGCCCTGGTGCGCCGCATGTGGCCCGTTACGCTGGTCTATTTCTGCTACGGGTGGACGCTATGGCTGTTTTTGAGTTGGATCCCATCGTACTTTTTGCACAGCCATCGGCTGGATCTCAAGCACTCGGCACTGTTCGCATCGGGAGTGTTTTTCGCCGGCGTCGTGGGGGATACAGCAGGTGGATTGATCAGTGATTGGTTGGCTCAACGCACATCCGATCTCAGGCTGGCGCGGCGCAATCTGGTGATGGTCGGACTGGTTGGCGCGGCGCTGTCCCTCGTACCACTGTTGCTCACCCGCGACATGGTCGTGGCCGCGATCTGCCTGAGCCTCGGGTTCTTCTTCGCCGAGCTGACCATCGGCCCGATGTGGGCGATTCCGATGGATATCGCGCCGCGCTACTCGGGCACAGCGAGCGGTTTGATGAACGTGGGGTCGGCGCTTGCCGCCATCATCTCGCCCGTGGTTGCGGGATGGTTGATCGACACTACTGGCAACTGGACGCTACCGTTTGTCGGATCCGTGCTCTTGTTGTTGATCGGCGTGGCTTGTGCACCGCTGATGCGGCCGGAGCGGCGGTTCGAACAAGGAGAATGATGCGGCTGCGATGGGGGCGACGTCGCGATGGCTCGTGCAGAAAATATCGCTCGCTCCGAGCTACGGAATCGAGTATTTGAAAGACGCGGCGGCAGGCGTTGACCGGGCGTTCAGCGCGGCGACAGCTGGGGCGAGCGGGGGTCGTCGTTCCGGGCCAGGTGATCTGCAGCATCGGCGGGCTTTGCGGCCGCGAAGCAACCCTGGCGACGCATTCCCGAAATCTCAGCGGGTGTATACAGGCCCGGTAAATCCTGCCAAGGTGAAAGAACTGTGTCCTTGACTTGCCACCTGCGGCGCTGTTGGTTGTCCATGCTTTCGGTGGAGCAAGGAGCAGGCCCAAAAGCGCTGCCTCGATGACACGAAGAAATCACTGGGCAGCGTCTTGGTTCACGGACGCGTAGCGACGTAGCCTGCACACACCCTCGCTGTACGCGTTGCTGCAAGCGTCAACGGCATCGCCTCAGCACCGAACGATTGTCCGACATCTTGGATTGGAGCCGCGAAGATGAACCAAGAGGGACTCTGTTCCACTCCAGCAACCGAGCTCGCGCGCATGATCCGCGATAAGAGCGTGTCGCCGGTCGAGATCATGGACGCGACGCTGGAGCGAGCACGGGTGCTCAACCCACGGCTGAATGCGATCTGCACGCCGACATACGAAACCGCGATGCAATCCGCTCATGCAGCTGAGGCTGCGGTAATGCGCGGCGACCGGCTGGGCGTCCTGCACGGCGTGCCGACTACGATCAAGGATCTGGCCTTTACCAAGGGCGTGCGGACGATGGCGGGATCGCGCGTGTTCCGGGATCGCATTCCGGATTTCGATCACCTGCACGTTGAGCGCATGCGCGCAGCTGGTGCCATCTCCATCGGCAAGACTACCGTCTCCGAGTTCGGATGGAAGGGCAACAGCAATAGTCCGTTGACCGGGATCACGCACAATCCATGGAAGCACGGCATGAACGCCGGCGCATCGAGCGCCGGCGCGGCAGTATGCGCAGCCGCCGGGATCGGCCCGATCCATCAGGGGTCCGACGGCGCGGGCTCGGTGCGCATGCCGGCCGCGTTCTGCGGTGTCTTCGGGCTCAAGCCTTCTTACGGACGCATCCCTTATTGGCCACAGCCGAACAACGGTCTGATCTCACACGTGGGCCCATTGACGCGGACCGTGGCCGACGCGGCGCTGATGCTGACAGCGCTCGCCGGCCCCGACGACCGCGATGTGTCAAGCCTGGAGGCACAGCCGGATGATTTCCTCGACCGCCTGGACGAAGGTATTGCGGGGCTCAGGGTCGCGTACAGCGCGAATCTCGGCTACTTGAGGGTCGATCCCGAGGTTGCCGCTCCGGTGAGAGACGCTGCGCTCGCATTCGGGAACCTCGGTTGTAGCGTCGAAGAAGTGAACCCGGGATGGGGTGACCCGATCGAGATGGAGCATTGTCACTTCGCGTCCAACTTCGCCGCTTCTGTCGGGCCGCTGCTCGACAAGTGGGCAGACAAGATGGACCCCGGGCTTGTCGCACTCACTCGCCACGGTATGAGCTACAGCGCCGCGGACTACTGCAGGGCACAGGGTGAGCGCTTGACGTACTACGACAAGGTCCACGGATTCTTCGAGCGCTACGATCTGTTGCTCACCCCTTCGCTGTCCGTCGCTGCGTTCCCGGCAGACCTGTTGATCCCGTCGCACTGGGAGCAGCATCCCTGGGATTGGCTGCGATGGGCGGGGTTCAGCTACCCCTTCAATCTCACGGGGCTGCCCGCCGCCACTTGTCCCTGCGGCTTCACGCCCGATGGGTTGCCAGTCGGACTCCAGATCGTCGCTGGCCGCTTCAGAGATCTGCGCGTGCTGCAGGCGTCGCGCGCATTCGAGCAGGCTCACGCCTGGGCGCAGCAGCGACCGCCGCTCTAGGGGAAGACTTGCTTAGCTACGTACCGTAGCGCACGTGACCCCGCATGGCCTTGACCGCCGCCAGAGCGCTATAACACGCGAGCAATGCAGTCTTAGGATTCTCCGCCGAAGGCACGTTCTCGAGCTTGATGCTGATATTTCCGGTCTTGCCTAGGATGTCGATGTAGTGGGTGTTGTGCACGAGCTTCGGGTCGGCGACCGCCTTGAGCCTGGTGCGATCCAAGCCTATGCCGGCCAGAGACAACACCGCGGCGATGTTCACGTTTGCGGGGAAGTGGAGCACACCGGCGCGTGCAGGTCCGTCATAGACCGTGACGGGAGCGCTCAACCGGTCGAGGTCGATGCCCAGCCGCTCAACGTAGGGGATCCCCTTCCAAGCCGCTGCGGGTTTGGTAACGGCGATCGTGACTTCGTCCACGCCGGCGATGCACGCAGCTTTGAGAGCGTCCAGCCCGCCGATCCCACCGGAGGGAACGTAGAGCACCGCCCCGTGCTGCACTGCGGTGCGTTCGAGCGCTTCGCGCAGCGCGTCATCCGCCAGGGCTCCCGCAGAGAGCACGATCAGCGCCGTGCCCGCACTCAGGAGCGGCAGCCCGAAGGTACGCACCGCCTCGTGGGCAGCCGCCTCGATCACCGCCTCGGGCCGACGCGCGAGCAACGCATCGACACCCGTAACGAAAGGCACGCCAAACTCTGCGGCGAGCCCTTTGCCGCGCGAGGTGTCGGTGCGACCGACGATAGCGACTACCTCGACCCCGACCAGATCGCCCGCTCGAATGTGCTGGAGCAGCAATCGAGCGATGGCGCCGCCGCCGATGATTCCGAGCCGCATAGTTTTTCCCTTGGTCCTGCGGCGATTCTGCCACAACGACCGTTGACCCCGGCCGAGCAGACGTCTAAGCCACGCGCAAGTAGCGCTGGCCAAAGCCGCTGTGTCGAGTTGATGTTTGATCGTCAGTAGAACAGACTGGTAATTCTCTGGTTCGGTTGCTCAGTGGTCGTTGGATCGGTTGCGCACTTGCAGCATTGGTGTAGCGGTTTTTCCTGGCGTCGCGACGTTCACGGAGGAAGATATCATGCTGGCCAGCCTTGTTCGCATCGCTGTTCTGTGTGTCCTTTGCACCTCGCTCGTTCCCAGTCATGCCTACGCAGCCGAAACCATCAAATTTGCCTTGATCGAGCCCCTGTCGGGCCCGTTTGCCAATATCGGCAACGGCAGCTTGCACAGTTTCTTGGCCGAGTTCGATCGCATCAATGCGCGCGGCGGCGTGCTAGGACGTAACTTCGAGCTGGTCGCCTTCGACAACAAGAGCAGTCCTCAAGATACGGTACAACAGTTGCAGGCGGCCATCGACCGGGATATTCGATTTGTCCTGCAGGCAGCCGGTTCGAACAACGGACATGCCCTGAGCGACGCGGTTGCCAAGTACAACGCGCGCAACCCGGATCGCGCCGTGCTGTACTTGAACTTTGGCGCACTCGACCCCGCCCTCACGACCGAGAAGTGTCACTTCTGGCATTTCCGGTTCGTTCCCCACGGGCACATGATCATGGCGGCGCTTACCGATGCGGTCGCTCGCAACGGCGCAATCAAGCGCGTATACCTGATCGATCAAGACTATGTCTGGGGTCGCAGCGTGGCCGCTGATGCCAGAGAGATGCTGAGCGCAAAGCGGCCGGACATTCAGATCGTCGGCGACGATCTTCATCCCATCGGGAAGATCAAAGATTTCGCACCCTATGTGGCGAAAGTCAACGCCGCACGCGCCGATGCGATCGTGACCGGAAACTGGGGCAACGACCTGGCCCTTCTCATCAAGGCCGCCAAAGACGCAGATCTGAAAGTCGAGGTCTACGCACCGCTCGCCGGCCTGCAAGGCGCGCCGGCAGCGATAGGCGAAGCCGGGGCTAACCGAGTGCGTGCGGCCTTGTTCTGGCACGCCAACCTGGAGCCCAATCCGCTGCTGGCTTCCGCGCAGGCCTACAAGGCAAAATACAAGGAAGACTGGAACTGGCTGCCAATCAATCTCGCCCCAAACATCGTGGCGGCCGCAATGAACAAGGCGGGGTCGGCAGAACCCTTGCAGGTCGCGATCGCGCTGGAAGGGTTGCGGTATGCAGGCCCTACGGGTGAGGTGTGGATGAGACCCGAGGACCATCAACTCATGATGCCGATCTACGAGACGGTGTTCGTGCGGGTGGGCGAGCCGGGTGTCAAGTATGACGCCGAGGACACCGGACTCGGTTGGAAGACAGACAGAAGGAAGATTGGACACCGAGAGCAACGTTCCGCCGATCGCATGCAGGGTCCAGCGACCTTGAGGCGAGATCACCCGCTTCGATGGAGGAGATGATGCGTCTGCGATCTATTGTTTTTTGCACATTCGCCGCGGCGGCCTTGGCCGCGGCAATCGGCGCGCCTCTGCAAGCGCACGCGCAGCAAAAGGAGGTGAAGATCGGCGTCATTTACGACTACACCGGACCGTTCGCCGCCGGGGGCTCACAGGCCAACGCGATCGGCACGAAGATCGCCATCGACATGATCAACGAGCGCGGCGGGGTCGAGGGCTACAAGATCGTGCCGATCTATGCCGACGCCCAGTCCAAGGCCGAGGTAGCGATCAACGAGGCTACACGCCTGCTCGATCAGGAGAAAGTGCAGCTGGTGATGGGCGTGTACTCGAGTGCGCAATGCGTCCCGATGGCGCAGAAGGTGGACGCGGCAAAGCAGTTCATGTGGGTAAACACGTGCGTTGCGTCGGGCGTGCTCAAGGGCAAGAACCTGCGCTACGTGTTCCGTGCGCAGGTTCACTCGGACCAGTACGGCGCCGCCTCCTGCTCCTTCCTGAACGAGAACGCCAAAACCAAGCTGAACAAAGAACCGAAGGACCTCAAGATCGCGATCATCTATGAGGACGGCCCCTACGGGACCGGCGTCGCCGCGGGCAATGAGCAGACCTGCACGAAATACGGCATGCAGATTGTGCTCAAGGAGGGTTACACCGCAACCGCCCCCGACCTGTCGAGCCTGGTGACGAAGCTGCGCCGGGTGCGTCCCGACGTGATTCTGCACACCGGCTACAACCCGGACATCACCCTGTTCTGGCGCCAGGCGCGCGAGCAGGGACTCAAGTGGGCCGCGCTCATCGGTCACGGCGCGGGATACAGCCAGTATGACAAGTTGCATGAGGCGTTCGG
>JBGPPC010000013.1:0-26540 GCA_041488355.1 Gammaproteobacteria bacterium | reverse complement strand
GACGGATCTGGGCCCGAGTCGAAGGTCCCGCTGCATTCCGGCGCCATACAGTACAAACAGGCGCGTGATTCAAAGACCGGGCAGTAGTGCCCGGATGCTCTTCCGCAACCGCGCCGCGGGTGCGCTAGAGTTCCAGGTAAGGGCACGCAAAGTGCAGCTAAAGCGCGCGCTTCTTGCGCTCGCCCTACTGACCGTTGCGCCCGGTGTAGCGCTCTCCCATACGGTGGTCGACCCGGAGGTCGCGCAGAACTTGCTGAACGAGATCGCGGGCTACCAGGCGACGTCCCGCTCGGTCTCGACTCGCGACGCTCGAGCCGAGGCTTGGTTCGGCCTGGGCAGCCGTGTGCAAGTGCTGGTCGGGCTTCTGAATCAAGATTTCAACGCTCACGGCACGAACGATCCGCTGGCGCAGGAGGTAGTAAAGCGCCTCGTAAGCTCCGAGGTCAAAGTCGTCTGGTCCGAAGAGCGCCGGCACTACAGCTACGACCTGGAGGCCTTCGAGCAGTACCAGAAGCTCGCGCCCACCGGGCCGCGCGCTGCGGAGTCCAGATTCCAGTTGCTCTCCGCGGCCTTCTACGCAACGCTGGACTTGGATCCCTCGAAGCTGGCGGTCAAGGACATCCCGGCGGTGATCAAGGCGGAGGCGGAGGAGGAACGCTTCCTGAAGGACTACGCGAACGACGCCAGAGCCAAGGAGGTTCTCTTCTATCTCGGCGTGGATTGCTACCGCCTGTCCCTTCATGTCCGCAACCTGGCTCAGGCTCGCAACTACGGGCGGCGCGCTCGGCGGGCGCTGGAGACGGTCGCGGCTTGGTACCCGGGCAGCATCGAGGCTCGTGCAGCTGCCTCTCTGCTCGAGACTCATGCTGCGCCTTGAGTCGGCTCGTGTAGGAGGCCGACGGACGGACGGTTCTGCTCCAGCCAGACGCGGGTCGGAGCAGATAGTGCACTGGAGACTGGGACGCGGCCCGGGAGGATGAGCATGCGCAAGCCGTTCAGCTATTGCGGCCGTGAGTGCACGCGGGCTAGTGGAGCTACGCCAGCTGTGCCGGGTGCGCGCGAGCCGGAGTCAAGACCGTGAACGAGGATGATGTCTACCTAGACGCACGCGCTGTCTTTCTGATCGCATATCTGCGGCATCCAGGTAAGAAGCAACGCTTCTATATTCGCGCGGTCGAAACCGCGCTAGAACGCTTGGAACACAATTCCCCGGGGCGTTGTACGCGCAGCGGGTGGGTTGATATGCTCTTCGCTGCGATGGAGCGTCGTCTGGAGCGCAGTCCGAACGGCGGTTCAGAGGACTTGCGCGATTGGTGGGCTTCGGAAGGAAGAGCCGACATGCGGGCGCACGTGGAGCGGGTGCGGGCGGGCGAATAGCCGGTGGAGGCGGTTTAGGCGATGCTTGCTCGGTCAACCGCCCGCCGTACTTCATCGACTGACATGGAGAAGCATTCTTCCCGAGAGTAGGCGACGTCCGAGTCCATCCAGAAGGCCGCGCGTACATCAACCGCAGCAGCAAGGCATTCCCTATCCCAGCGCTGCACCTTCTCCGAGCTGTTACCAAACGTCGGCCCCTCGTCCATAAGACGGCGATACACCTTAAGCGCAGCTAGGGTGCGTTCGAATGTCACGGTAGGCCAGACGCGCCGCCAAGGATCTAGTCGTCGTCACCGAAACGCTGGTGTGCACCGTGCGGAGTTCCTCTCCTACGAGGGTGCGAGGGCGTCATGTCCTTCTCGATTTCGCGCGCTAGGCGGCGGCAATCCTCGCTCTTCAGTCTATTGATCACGTATGCGCCCGCCTTGGATGGGTTGTCCCGATCTTCTTCTAGATCCTCGGCTAGGGTGTTGAACCTGTCGGCAGCGGCGCGGAGCACCTCTACAACCAAGCTGCGGTCATCGTAGGAGAACCTGTACTTGAGCTGAGTCATGGTCATCGGCCAACCCTCCGTGAGCGGTATCATCGGTCCTGTGGGGCGCCACTTGAGCCAAGTGTCATGAAGAAAGCCCGCTGAAAGCAGCGGGCTGAACGGGGCGGATCGCCACGCAACCATCCGGTGCGAGGCACTGTAGAGAATGAAGGAAGCGTACCGGACGGCCCGTCGGCAAGTCCTACAGCCGGAGTAGTGACCTTAATGGTGACAGTCGTCTAGTGTGCCTTGCCCGCAGTTCTGGCCGCGAGGGCACCGTCAATGAAGCCAAGCAGGTAGTGCGGCTCGTCGTAAATTGCGTCCGTCTCGAACTCGCCTGTGCAGTACGGTCGCCAGAATTCCTCCACACGCCTCCGATCGGCGTGCTCCCCTAGGATGGATAGTGCGAAGTATCCGGATAACGCGAAGGCGCTATTGGGTCTAGTCTTTGCGTGCATCTGCAGCAGGATGGTTTCAGCATTTTCACCAAACGCCCTTCGCAGGTTCGCGAGTTGCTCGGACGCTGCGCCATTGGCGAAATCGGCTCCGTCCTTTTGCCCGAGTCTATGGGCGATCTGCTCCTCAAAATTCATCTGGTTCTCTCCTAAGAGTTCTAGGGCTCGTGCGCTGGGCGATGAACAGCTCTGGCACACAGAAACGATCATCGGGTGATAGTGCCACGACCTTAGGGTCTCTTTCACTGCCAAGGCACGTTACTCTGTCGTCTCATGGCTACTTTCGTTCGCCGACGTCCACGCTCGTATCGCTGCTCAAGTTCGTTCGTGGCGTGCGCCAAGGTTTCCAGCACGTAGTGATCGGCGCGATCGCCTTGCTTTCGGCACTCGTACCCTGCGCGTGTGCGGCTGTAGCGGTGAAGGCGCTAAGCGCTATTCCGAGTAGACGTGGACGCAATTTCGGAACTGTATTACTTCCGTCCAATGGCGCAAGCCTCGGTCCTTCCGCATGCTGCTTCAATTGATGGGGTCGACGACGGAGGTTGGTATGCGAGTCGCTGCTTCAACTCCTAGGGGCACGGGGATAGTTTCGAGCGATGGTTGGATCCCACTCGATGCTTCGATCCCCAACTGGCAGTATGAGCTGGCTGATCTGGTCAAAGAGGACACCTTGGCATACGCGTTTTATGCCTTGCTTGACGACGCCGAGCTGCGAGAAGTGTTCGATGGCTTGACCGTGCCGGCTAACGGGTTGGACTAGACCCCGGCTCGTGCAGTGACGCCAGCTGAGGCAGTTTGGGCATCGGTCGCGCATGGCTGACCGTGACGTTACGACGAGTGCCCCCCTCCTTGTACCTTACGACCCAACGCGAATGCCCGTTTTGCCGAGGCCCTGCGTTCCGTGTTCGTCGGCGGGCGATTGACCGATTCGTCAGTTTGATTCTGCCGCGACACCGCTTTCGTTGCGGAGCGATAGGTTGCGGCTGGGAAGGCAGGCTGCCAGTCCACGCCCCGCCGACGCGGATTCCCCCAACGCTCAGAATCTTAGGAGTGAGCGGGCCCTCAGCCCTCGCATCCGGCATCCCGGACGCCAGAGTACTTTTATCCTGTACTTAGCCAGCGAGCGATCTCGGAGTATGAGCTGGCCCTAAGCAGATTTGGACGAAGCAACTCGAGTGCTTTTGGATCATCCGTAAACACGGGCCCTGGCGTTGCAACAACTCCGATGATCTCGCGTGCTTGCGTGATGTCGTAGTTCTGCCCCATAGGGTAGGTGAACAACGTCTCCATCTTTTGCGTCCACGCCCTTACGGCCTTTGTTAGCCGGGTCTTCTGACTCGATACTATTTGGCGGTCGCCATTCCAATATTGGGGCAGCATGGGGAAGCTCTTACAGTCAATCGCCAGGAGCACCCCGTTCTTGAAGCCGACGGCGTCGAGATCCGTGAACCAAGTGGTGGCGCCCTTAAGCTGTAGCTGGCGTCCTCTCAGTACGCGTAGCCAATCTGGGGGAGTCCAGCTTCCGGAATCGATCGTGGTTTGCACTTCGTTCTCGAATAGTTTGCCTCGCACGTCGACGCCAGCACCGAGCTGAGATGTGTCAATCTCGAGAGTGCCAAGTAGAGTGCCCCAGGTACTGTCTAGATCGATGGATAGAGTTTTGTCGAAGGGAATAATCGGTCTCCCGCCGGAGAGCGGCCATATTCTCCATTTCGCTTCGCCCAGCCATTGAAGCAAATCTTCAGCGTCGGCCGGTATTTCTACTTGGCCCAATACGCGTCGGGCGACTTGCACGGCTGGAGCGAAGTATTTGAGCACCAACGCCAGGAAATCGACTCGAGGAACCGTGGCGTAACCGTAGCGCGAAAGGCTATGTTCATCGAAGAGCCGGTCCTCGAACGCTCGGCCCTGGAGCCAGAGGAGCATGAGGATCGAGGTGAGGGCTCGAGTCGGCACTAAGTTCCGCGCCACTAGATCGGCGAGGACTGCGCGGACGGCAGAAGTCACTGGATATACCTGTGGACCGTAGCGCCGGTCGTCTTCGAGGCTTGGCCGTAAGGGCGTGACATACGGAATGAGCGGGTCGTCCGGGGCGTCGGCTAGCCATCCTAGGCCGAGTGGGGCATTTGGATTGCCGTCGTTTAAGTATCGTTGATCAAACAGCGCGATTGCCCTTCTGGCCTCGGCATTTCCAGCGCTGTCCCACAGCGCATACGGGTATGGTGGTGTGAAATAGAAGTTGCACCCCTTGGTCGAGCTCATGAAGTCCCTGTTCACTCGGAGCAGGTGCCGGGCCAGAGCGATCAGTCTTGCAAGGTGTCGAGCTACACTTGAATTGACCGGATAAGGAGGCACGTGGACAGCGTGCTCTTGGCACCAGGCTGACTCTAGGGCGAGAGCTTGGGCCGCCCTGTGCACCCAGAGGTACTGCATGGGGTCCGAGACAGGGAAGAAACAGTCTCGAAGCTGTGCGTACCGCCATTGGGATTCGCCATCGCCACCGGGATCGGGGAAATGGGTCCTCGGAATTCGGCGTAGGTAGAAAAGCCATCGGTTTGGCGACCAGCCCGCGAAGTTGTTGCGCGCGTAGCGTCTGATGGATTCAGCGCATGACTTTAGGTAGTCTTGGACTTCGGTGTAGGTGGGTGATACGGTGTTGCTCGGCATCGCAGCGACGAAGCTATGAGTCAGCGCCTGGCGGATGTGGATCCATGCTTGCTCGACAACTGGCCAAGTCATTTCCTTGGCGAGCTGCTTTTCTGTCCTATCGGGGCCAGGCATGGATGCAGCGTTACTTTGGAGCGCGGAGAAGACGGGCGCTATTATGTTGCACGAACGCAGGCTAGTCGCCTCGGTGATTGCAACAGTATGGCTGTCTCCTTCGTTAACCACCTCCCGGTTACCGGGTGCGGCCATGGGCGCGATGCGGGCAAGAACCAACTTGGGGCATCTTGCTGGCGCCGTCGCGCTTGGAGAGATGCTCCACCGAGCCGGCAAATTCGCAGCATAGGCTGGGATCATTCCTTCCTTCCAAAGCCGGCGCAGCCGTTCCCCTCCCACGTTATGTGTTTGACCACCCCGTCCCCCTCGTCTATCTGTGCGACACGCTCGCAGTAGGCCTGCGTTTCGCTCATGTGGTAGCCCATTCCTCGGGTCGGTCCTTCCGCCTTGGTGCTCACGTCGGGCACTGCAACCGACCCCTGAGCACCCCGCCACACCCACGTGTAGAAGCGCTTGCCCTCGAACATCTGTTGTCGGTCGGGTATCCCCCAGGCGGCAATTAGCTCCTTGACCGGTCTACCCTCCCACGATGCCATCTCCCTGCGAGTCGTCTCAGGCGAGGCACAGCCGGCCACCGCGCTCACTAGCAGCGAAAAAAGCACGGTGCGCTTGATTACCCCGATTCTGATTAGCCGCCCACACGTGGGCGTGGCGCCGCATGCGGAAGCCTGTTCTGCCTGGAACGAGACGGATAGCGGGAAGCCCACAGTTGGATCTCTTCAAGCGTCCATGGATGATCTGATTCTCAGGGCGCTAATCGGGGCGTAACCCCTCGTACTGGTCTGCTAAAGAGGAGCGTTTCCATTCCTTTAAGGCTATGTGGCATTTCGATTCCTGCTTAGGTCTAGCGTACGAACATTCAGCGGCGGATGCCCCGCGCGCAGCGTTTCCCTCGCACCCCACAGCCAGCCACCCGGCGTATGTGGAATGATAGCGTCCGAGATGAGTGCCGCTCAGCTCCTCCAAAAGGTGCTTTTGCGGGTAACAGTGCGGGTATCTAAAGATTACCTCCCTTGACGTAAGTTACTAACCATCTGGTGACAATGAGGAAATCAGCGCGTGCCAAAGTACTACTGGGAAGATTTCAAGGTCGGTGACGCCGCGCCGCTCGGCGAGCGAGTGGTGGACAAAGATGAAGTCATCGCCTTCGGCAAAGCCTACGACCCGCAGCCGTTTCACATCGACGAGGACGCGGCCAAGCAGTCCGTCTTCGGGGGCCTGATTGCGAGCGGCTGGCACACGGTAGGCATGGTCATGCGCATGACGGTCGATTCTTATTTGCGTGACTCCGCCAGCCTCGGCTCGCCTGGTGTGGACAGCGTGCGCTGGCTCAAGCCAGTGCACCCCGGCGACACGATTCGCGCGACGCGCAAGGTGTTGGAGACGCGCGCCTCTAAGAGCCGGCCCGACATGGGGGTAGTGAAGACTCGATGGGAAGTGTTCAATCAGGACGGCGAGCTGGTCATGACCATGGAAGGCTACGGCATGTTTCAGCGGCGCGAGCCGGGCGAGGCCGCCTGATGCTCTTACCGTTGAACCACAAGGTCCACGTGCTGTTCCGGCGCGAGGACCTGGACATGGTCAAGCTGGAAGGCAAAGTCGTCGTGGTGTTGGACGTGCTGTTCGCCACCTCCACCATGGTCACTGTGCTCGCCCACGGCGCGTCGGCCACGATCCCGACCCTTGACGAGGCACACGCCCGCGCCCAGGCGAAGCTCTTGCGTAACGGCTCCTACGTCCTGTCCGGCGAGTTGCTGGCGGAGACGATAGACGGCTTCGCGTCCCCCACACCGCTGGCGCTGGTCGAGCACGGTGTCGAGGGCAAGACTGTCATCTACGCCACTACCAATGGCACCGTCGCGCTGAAGCACGCTTCCGTTGCCGATCACGTCTTCGCCGGCGCCTTACTCAACGCTGCGGCGGTTGTGCGGCACATCGCTGCCCATCATCGCGAGGGGACTATCCTGATCGTCTGTGCGGGCTCGATGGGCAACCCGAACCTCGAGGACATGTATGGCGCCGGCTATTTCGTGGAGCTGATTGCGCGCGAGCTGGGCGAGAGGCGGGATTTCTCCGATGCCGCCATCGCGTCGCGCGCGTTATTCCAGAGCGAGCCGGCCGAGCGCGCGCTGTTTCGTTCGCGAGTGGGCAAGATGATGCAGGAGCGCGGGCTGACGCACGAAGTCGAATACGCTGCGCAACTCAGTCGACTCGACGTCGTGCCGAAGCTCGTGGACGGCGTGTTGAAACCGGTCTGAAGTGCAGACGGGGAGAGCAAATCAAAATGAACGTGGCCGAGCTGCTTCCGAAACAGCTATTCAAAGGCAAGACCGTCTTCGTGACGGGTGGCGGCAGCGGAATCAACCTGGGCATCGGCCAAACCTTTGCTGAGCTCGGGGCGAACGTAGCAATCTGCGGCCGCACCCGAGAGCGGCTCGATATTGCTGCCGCGGCGCTTCGCGCCATTGGCGCAGAGGTCGTGGCCGAGGTGGCCGACGTGCGTCAATACGATGCGCTGCAAGCTGCCCTGGCCAAGTGTCGTGACGACCTCGGGCCGGTTGACGTGCTGGTATGCGGAGCCGCGGGAAATTTCCCCATTCCGGCAGAGCAGCTGAGTCCCAACGGTTTCAAGTCGGTGGTGGACATCGATCTCCTGGGGTCCTTCAACGCCAGCCGCGCCGCGTTCGAACAGCTGAGCTCGACCCGCGGTTGCATCATCTTCATCTCCGCGGGGATGTCGTTCCTGCCCTATCCGTATCAGGTGCACGTGGGAGCGGCCAAGGCGGGTATCGACAATTTGATGAAGAACCTCGCTCTGGAGTGGGGCAAGTACGGCATTCGCTCCAACAGCATTGTCCCGGGCCCGATCGAGGGCACCGAAGGCGTGCGCCGGCTGGGCGGCGAAAGCTACGCTGCGATGCGCGCGAATTCGATCCCACTGGGGCGCTTTGGCACGGTAGAAGATATCGGTCAGGCCGCAGTGTTTCTCGCGTCGCCGCTGGCCTCATATGTCACAGGCACCGTGCTGGTGGTCGATGGCGGGCAGAACCTCGCCGGCTCCGCGGCTTTCGCGAGTGCGATCGAAGCCATGCAGCAGCGGTCGTGATTCGTGACTCGTGATTCGCACCTGAGCGATGCCGGGGTTGGGCATCGCTACGCTGACCTCCCGAACGGCATGCGTCTGCACTACGCTTATGCTGGCGCCGGTCCGTTGATCCTGTTCGTGCATGGCTTTCCCGAGTTCTGGCACGCGTGGAAGGACCAGCTCTCGGAGTTCGGACGCGACCATCTCGCAGTTGCTCCCGACATGCGCGGCTACAACCTGAGCTCCAAGCCGGAGGAGGTCAAGGCATATCGCGCCAAACATCTGGTTGAAGACCTGCGGCTGTTGATCGATCAGCTGGGTGGCAAGCCCTGTGTGTTGGTGGCGCATGACTGGGGTGGTGCAGTGGCGTGGAATTTCGCGGCTCAGCATCCGGACTATCTGCGCCGGCTGGTCATCATCAACGCCCCTCACCCGGTTCTTTTCGCGCGCGAACTGCGCAGCAATCCCGCTCAGCAGAAGGCCAGCGCGTATATGAACCTGTTCCGAAGCGAGAAGGCTGAACGGGTGCTTACGGAAAACAATTACTCGCGGTTGTCGCGTATGACGCTTGATAGCTGGGCGTCCAACGGCGGCGCAGCCACCGATGCGGATCGACAGGCCTACCTCACGGCCTGGTCGCAACCAGGCGCGCTGACCGGTGGACTCAACTACTACCGGGCCTCACCGTTGCACCCACCGGAGGTCGATGATGCGCCGAGGGCGGCCGCGCCCGAGCTCGACGCCGCACAGTTTCACGTGCGGGTCCCCACGCTGGTGATCTGGGGCGAGCGCGACGAGGCGTTGCTGCTTGGCAATCTCAACGGGCTCGATACTCTTGTCGCGGACCTGCGGGTGCGCCGGGTCCCGGACGCGACGCATTGGATCGTGCACGAGCGACCGCAGTTGGTGAATGCGTTGATCCGAGACTTTGCGACCGGCTAGAGCGCTAACGGCTGAGTGATATCGACGCCGGGCAGCGTTTGTTGGATCAGCGCTCGCAACTGTTCGGCGACCGCGGGTTGGATATTGGCTCCAGGGTGACGCGCGCGACTGCTGCCGATCAGCCCACGCAGTCGCAGAATCTCCTTGCGCACGGCTACGCCCGGCTGTTGTTCGAACGCTATCAGCGGCAAAAATCGAGTGTAGAGGGCCTGCACGTGGTTCTTGTCCCCCGCTCTCATCGCCTTCACCATCGCCATCAGCACCTCGGGGAACGCGAAGCCTGTGTTGAAGCCACTGGAGCCGGCCTCCAAGTCGAACTGGCCGTACAGGGCGCCCAACCCGGTGAGAATCGGCACCTTGCGCTCCGTCATGCCCTGCAGCAGCGCGCGGATCTTCGGTGGCGTGGGCGTGGCTTCTTCCTTGATGGCGGCGGCGCGCGAAAGCTCGCGGACCAAACGCAGGATGAGCGGCACGCTCATGTGTACGCCGGTTGACGCGGGATGATCCTGCACCACGAGCGGAATCCCGATTCCTTGTGTGATCGTCCGGTAGTACTCGAACACTCGGTCGTCGTTGGGAACCAGCTCGGCCTGCGGCGTGACCATCACTGCATCCGCCCCGAGCGCTTCTGCCATCTGGCTCAAGCCCAGTGCTGCACGGGTACCACTGTGGCTGGCGCCAACGATGACGGGCATGCTTCCCGCGGCCTTGACCGCGGTCTCGATCAGCTGCTCGCGCTCGCGATCGAGCAGGCGGTTGGACTCACCGAGCACGCCGAGAATAGTGACCCCGTCCACACGCAGGCCCACCATGAAACGGATCAGACGATCGAAGGATTCGAGGTCGAGGCTTTCGTCGTCCTGGAAGGGCGTCGTAAGGATCGGGTAGACGCCCTGAAAGGAGATTGGCTTGGCCATGGCTATACGGTTACGTCGTGTGCGGCGATTGTCCATCGGGCCGCCCGAACTGTAAACAGCGATTACGGCTACAATCGCGCCGCTAGTTCGATCCCTCCATTTCTTGCCTGCCGACCAATGCCTATGGACATGCCGATCAACGCTCTCAAGCACAACCTCCGCGCCGGAAAAGTCCAGACCGGCTGTTGGGTGAGCCTCGCCAGTCACGCGTCGGCCGAGATTTGCGCCGGCGCCGGCTTCGACTGGATCCTGATCGACATGGAGCACGCGCCCAACGAGCTGCACATGGTGCACAACCAGCTGCATGCAGCCGCGGCATACCCGGTGTCGGTTCTGGTGCGGGCTCCGTGGAACGATACCGTCGTCATTAAGCGCCTGCTCGACGTCGGAGTGCAGAGTCTATTGCTGCCCTATGTCCAGAACGAAGCGGAGGCGAAGCGAGCGGTGGCGGCGGTGCGCTATCCGCCGCGCGGTGTGCGTGGGGTGTCGACCAGCAGCCGGGCGAATCGCTTTGGGCGCGTGACCGACTACTTCAAGCGAGCCGAAGAGGAGCTTTGCCTCATGCTGCAGGTGGAGACGCGGGCAGCGCTGGCTCAGATCGAACAGATGGCGGCCATCGACGGGGTCGACGGTCTGTTCATCGGGCCGCAGGATCTCGCTGCCGACTTCGGCCATCTCGCCAATCCCGCCCATCCAGAGGTGCAGGCCGCCATCGCCGACGCGATCGTGCGTATCAAGAAAACGGGTAAGACGGCCGGTATCCTGGCCTTTGCCGAAGCGGACGCCAAGAGATGGATCGAGCACGGTGCGCGCTTCGTCGCCGTCACCAGCGACCAATTCCTGTTGGCGCGGGAAACGGTAGCGGTGGCCGCGAAGTACAAGACTTGAAACGACGCTAGCAGTTTCCGTCCGCCAGCCATCCCACCGGCGTGTCGTCGGTGTCGATGACCTGAACCGGTTTCCCGCATGCCTCCTTGGGCGCGGCGCCGGCACTCAGCCACAGCACCGGCCCCGGGTCAGGGAGCGTCTCGGCGGGCTCGCGCGCACGCACGCTGGGCTGCGTGCCGTCCTTCTTCGCGACGCAGACCAGATCCTCGCCCGCGCCGCCGCGCAAACGCATCAGGACCAGCTCGCCTTCTTCTTCGGTCCATACGGTGAGCACCGCGCGGGGCGCTGGCTTCGCCTTCGCCGTACAGGCGCGGATCGCTTTCATGTGCACTGACATGTTCTGCGACCAGCCTTTGCCTGCCTCCTTGATCAAGGCTTCGGAGAACTCCTCGCGCGGCCGCGGTTGATCGCCCGGATAGTCCGGTCGGCCGGTCAGCGTAGCGATGCGTGCCTGGTAGCGCTTCTCGAGGCAGCCGCGGGAATCGGCCTCCTTTTGGCAGGTCCCGCGCTCGGCCCACCATTTTCGCTGCTCGGTGGTAAAGGCCTTTTCGGCGTCGCCCGACAGCACCTTCAGCACGCGGGCGTAGTCCGCGGCCAGCTCCATATCGAGCTCCGACAGGGTATCGCTGGCGCAGATGGTCTTCTCCACCCAGCTCTTGGCCTTGCTACACAGAAAACTCGGAGTCGCTGCGTCCAGGCCAAAGGATATCGATACACATATCGCGGCGGTAAGGATCGTGGCGACGTAGCGAGATGAAGAACAGAGGTGCATGGGGCGCTCCCTGGAACAAGGGCGTGAGTCCGACCTTGGTTGCCGCCGACGGGTGAGGACTCCAACTACATCGGCGCGGCTGGATGATTCCTTAGACTTCGAGCGAGGCAAGCACCCGCTGCGCGATCGCTGCCGGATCGTCACCGACGTCTACGATCAGCGCTTCGCCGGGGGGCTCCAGAGCATCGAACTGCGACTGCAACAGCGCGGGATTCATGTAGTGGCCCTTTCGCTGCTGAAGGCGCGAGCGGATCAGCTCGATGTCGCCCTTCAGGTATACCCAGCGCGGACTCTGCAGCCCTTGCTCCAGACGTTCGCGGTACCTCTGCTTCAGCGCCGAGCAGGCGAGAATCGCCGACTCGCCCTGGGATTCGGCTTCGCGTAACAGCGCATTGAGTCGATCGAGCCAGGGCCAGCGGTCGTCGTCCGTGAGCGGGATCCCGGCGTGCATCTTCTCGACATTGGCGGGCGAGTGATAGGCGTCTGCGTCATACAGAGGCCAGCCGGTCTTCGCCGCAAGCAGCTGGCCCACGGTAGTCTTACCGACGCCGGTCACGCCCATGACGATCACGATCATGCGATCAGTGTAGGCGATTCCGCCCGTATAATGCCGGGGCCTGTTTGCCTGAGATGCCCATGCCCGTACTCGAGCTGGAAAGCCTGCGCGATCTGCGCGACAGGATCGGCCAGGAAATCGTGGTCAGCGAATGGATGGAAATCACCCAGAAGCGGATCGATCGCTTTGCCGACGCCACCGAGGATCACCAGTGGATCCATGTCGATGTGGAGCGAGCGCGGCGCGACTCTCCGTTCCAAGACACCATTGCACATGGGTTCCTCACCTTGTCCATGCTGAGCCGCCTGTTGAACAGTTCGATCAAGTTCGGGACGGCGAAGATGGGCGTGAACTATGGCTTCAATCGCCTGCGGTTCACTGGGCCGGTCCCGGCCGGGTCGCGGGTGCGAGGGCGCTTTACCCTCCAGGCGTTGGACGAAATCGATGGCGGAGTGCAGACCACCTGGGGCGTGGTCGTCGAGCGCGAAGGGACCGAGAAGCCGTGTTTGGTGGCTGAATGGCTGACGCGCCGCTATGACTGAGTGTTCGACTCTGGCCGTAGCGCGCGATGTAGACGTTCTGCAGGGCCGCGCGTGCGGTTCGTTGCGCGGGCGCTGAGCGTGGAGCGCAGCGACTTCGCTTTCTCCCACCCGCTGCGCGTGCGGTGGGCCGAGGTCGACCGCCAGGGCATCGTGTTTAACGGCCACTACCTGACGTACTTCGACGTGGGCATCACGGAGTACTGGCGGGCGATCGGATACCCGTATCCGGGCGCGCTGTTGGAACAGGGCAATGACACATTTGCCGTAAAGGCAACCATCGAGTACAAAGCGCCTGCCCAGTACGACGACTTGCTGGACGTGATGGTGCGCGTGGGGCGCATCGGCCGCACCAGCTTGCAGTTTGTGCTGCAGATCGATCGGGGTGAAACGCAACTCGTCTCGGGCGAGCTCATTTATGTCAACGCTGATGCCGACACCCGCAAGCCGGCTCCAGTGCCGGTCTTTCTGCGTGAAGCGATAGCGCGCTTCGAACGCGTCCCGCCTGCTGTTTGAACACGGCCGCAAAGGCCACCCGCATTCGCCGTGACGCATTTGCGCGCAGGGGGGAAACGGGCTACATTCAAAGCCCCTGGGCGTTGGAGCCCGGCAAGACCGCGTAAGTCCGCTACAACCCGCGACGGCCCTGCGCCGTCTTGACTCGGAATCGCATATGGATTTCGCCTATTCGGAAAAAGTCCAGAAGCTCCAGGCCAGGCTCAGCGCCTTCATGGAGCAGCACATCTATCCCAACGAGAAGACCTTCAATGCCCAGGTGGCGGAGGGCGATCGCTGGCAGCCCACGCGCATCGTCGAAGAGTTGAAGAAGAGGGCCCGGCAGGAAGGGCTGTGGAATCTGTTCCTGCCCGAATCCGAACGTGGCGCCGGGCTCACGAACATGGAGTACGCGCCGCTGTGCGAGATCATGGGCCGCGTGCAGTGGGCGCCGGAGGTGTTCAACTGCTCTGCGCCTGACACCGGCAATATGGAAGTGCTGGTGCGTTACGGAACTCCTGAGCATAAGAAGCAGTGGCTCGAACCGCTGCTGAATGGCGAGATCCGCTCTTGCTTCGCGATGACCGAACCGGCCGTGGCCTCCTCCGATGCTACCAACATCGAAAGCCGCATCGAGCGGCAGGGTGACCACTACGTCATCAACGGCCGCAAGTGGTGGTCATCGGGCGCACCGGATCCGCGCTGCAAGATCTTCATCTTCATGGGGAAGTCCGACCCGGGCAACCCGGACAAGCACAAGCAGCAGTCGATGATTCTGGTGCCCCGCGACGCGAAGGGCGTGACGATCGTGCGCTGGCTGCCGGTATTCGGCTACGACGACGCGCCGCACGGCCACGCCGAGGTGGCGTTCGAGAACGTGAAGGTGCCGGCGTCCAATCTTCTGCTGGGCGAGGGCCGGGGCTTCGAGATCGCCCAGGGGCGGCTCGGCCCGGGCCGCATCCACCATTGCATGCGTCTGATCGGCCAGGCCGAGCGCGCTCTGGAAAAGATGTGCAAGCGCCTCAAGGAGCGCGTGGCTTTCGGTCAGCGTGTCGCCGATCAGACGGTATGGCTGGAGCGGATCGCCGAGAGCCGCATCATGATCGACCAAACGCGTCTGCTGGTGCTGAAGGCGGCCTACATGATGGATACGGTGGGCAACAAGGCAGCGCGCGCGGAGATCGCTATGATCAAGGTCGCGGCCCCCAACGTTGCGCTTCAGATCATCGACTGGGCCATCCAGGCTCACGGTGGCGCTGGGGTGAGCGACGATTTCGGGCTCGCGCATGCCTACGCATCAGCGCGCACGTTGCGCATAGCCGACGGGCCGGACGAGGTGCACCGCAACCAGATCGGCAGGCTGGAACTCAGGAAGCACGATCACCGTTAGATCGGCAGCGGGAGCGACCTAGATGCTGGAGCTGTGCGGGTTCGCGGCGAGCAACTACTACAACAAGGTCAAGTTCGCTCTCTTGGAGAAAGGCGTCGCATTTCAGGAGACACACACCTACCCATCCAGCGTCGAGGCCTTCCTCGCCGAGTCTCCCATGGGCAAGGTTCCATATCTCAGATGTCCGCAGGGCACGGTGTCCGAGTCACAGGCCATCGCAGAGTATCTCGACGACGCGTTTCCCGAACAGCCGTTGTATCCGACGGATTCGTTCGAGCGCGCGAAATGCCGCGAGCTTATCCATGTGATGGAGCTGTACCTGGAACTTCCCGCGCGACGGCTGTATCCAGCCGCGTTCTTCGGTGGTACAGCGAGCGACGAGTCGAAAAAGGACGTGCAGAACAAGGTCGCAAAGGGGGCCCGGGCCTTTACGCGGCTGCTGCGCTTTGGGCCGTTCATCAGAGGTGCTCAGCTGACCTACGCGGACTGCGCCGCCTTCGCGCACCTTCCGCTGATCTCGGACACCTGCCGGACGATGTTCGGAGAGGATTTGCTTGGGCCGGTGCCCGGTCTGCGCGACTACCTCGGTGCACTCAGACAGCGGCCGCACGCACAGCGCGTGAATTCCGAGCGCAAAGCCGGCGTCGAGGCCTTCGTCGCCTATCGTGCGAAGCTTCAAGCCAGCGCCAGCGTCGCACCAGCGCGCCCTGGATGATTTCCGAACCGACCCGTCGTAAACGAGGGCGGCCCGTGTGCACCCGCGTCATTTGGGTCAGGTCGGTTCCTGCATAACCCTGCGCCTCCCGCCTAAGCTGCTGAAATACAAACCGCCTGTGCATTGACGCGACGCAATAAATCGAGCCAGTCCTCGAACTGAGTACGGGAGCGCAAACGCCATTGCGGCGTACCGACCGGGGCCGTCACTGAAGGACGGTTGAAACGCTGTTTTGATTAGTGTATTTTCAATTGGTTTTATATAAGTTGTCGTTGTTCCTAAGTTCGATCCCAACCTACCTCGAAGGGGGAGTTTTACTTATGGCTACTTCTCTAACAATAAACGGTAAGAGTGTGACCGTTGAATCGGCGCCGGATACACCACTGCTGTGGGTGCTGCGCGACGAGCTCGGCCTCGTTGGAACCAAGTTCGGCTGCGGCAAGGCGCTATGCGGCGCCTGCACCGTGCACCTCAACGGGATGGCGATCCGTTCCTGCCAGACGCCGGTGGGTTCGGTCGCCGGACAGAAGGTCACGACCATCGAAGGTCTCGGCAACAACGCTGTGCAGAAGGCGTGGGTCGCTATCGACGTTCCGCAGTGCGGCTACTGCCAGCCTGGCCAGATCATGTCGGCCACGGCGCTGCTGGCGGTGAACAAGAATCCCTCGGACGCCGACATCGACGCTTTCATGTCGGGCAACCTGTGCCGCTGCGGCACCTATCCACGCATTCGCGCTGCCATCAAGCAAGCGGCGAAGGCCTAAGAGGGGAGACGAGAGATGGAAATCATCAAGAACGAATCGCGTCGCGATTTTATCAAGGCGTCTGCCGCGGTCGGCGGCGGACTCGCCCTCGGTTTCTACATGCCGGGTCGCATTGGAACAGCACAGGCAGCGGAGGCTGCGCAACCCAACGCCTGGGTGCGCATCGCCCCCGACAACACAGTCACCATCCTGGTGGCTCGCTCCGAAATGGGTCAGGACGTGGCGACGTCCATGCCAATGCTGGTGGCGGAAGAGCTCGAAGTCGACATCAACAAGGTCAAGGTCGATTTCGCGCCCCCCGGAGAGGCTTATATCAACTCGCTGTTGGGCGGGCAGCTGACCGGCGGCTCCACCTCGGTGCGAGACGCGTGGGAGAAGCTGCGCAAAGCGGGGGCCAGCGCGCGCATGATGCTGGTAGCCGCGGCGGCTCAGGAGTGGGGTGTCGATGCTGCGCAATGCAAGGCCGAGAATGGCGTGATCAAGGGCCCCGGCGGTAAGCAGGTCACCTACGGCGCGGTAGCGGCCAAGGCAGCTCTGCTGGAACCACCGAAGGACGTCCCGCTCAA
This sequence comes from Gammaproteobacteria bacterium, assembly GCA_041488355.1. GTDB lineage: Bacteria > Pseudomonadota > Gammaproteobacteria > Burkholderiales > SHXO01 > SHXO01. Next base: position 9,766 of record JBGPPC010000013.1, on the reverse strand, counting down.
GCCGGCCAGCGCGTTCAAGGTCGTCGGAAACGCGAAGCAGAAGCGCCTAGACACGCCGTCCAAGGTAGCGGGCCAGCCCATGTTCGGCATCGACACGCGCGTGCCAGGTATGTTGTACGCCGCGTGTGCCATCAGCCCCTACTTCGGCGGCAAGCCGAAGAGCTACGACGACTCGCGCGCCAAGAAGATGCCGGGCGTGAAGGCCGTAGTGGAGTACAGCCGTGGCGTGGCGGTGGTGGCCGACTCCTACTGGCAGGCGAAGAAGGCCAAGGACCTGATCGAAGTCGAATGGGACCAGGGCGAAAACGCTGGCTTGAGCCAGGCTAAGATCTGGGCGGGATTGCGCGAAGCGGCCAAACAGCCCGGCGCGGTGTTCCGCAATTACGGCGACACCGATGCCGCGCTTGCCTCGGCTGCCAAGACGGTGAGCTCGACATATCAGTTGCCGTTCCTGTCGCACTCGCCGATGGAGCCTATGAACACCGTGGCCCATGTCATGTCGGACAAGGCGATCATCATCACCCCAACGCAGTTCCAGCAGCTGGTCCCGCACGTGGTGGCCGGTGTTACCGGACTCAAGCCCGAGCAGGTCGAGGTGAAGACCACTTATCTCGGTGGCGGCTTCGGCCGGCGCATCGAGATGGACTTCGTCATCGACGCGGCGGAAATCTCTAAGGCTGCCGGGGGCGTTCCGGTGAAAATGGTGTGGAGCCGCGAAGACGACATGACGCACGACTCCTACCGTCCGGCCGGACTCTACATTATGACTGCGGGGTTGGATTCGAGTGGCAAGCTCGTCGCGCTTCGGTTTGCTTCGACCAGCCCCTCCATCACGTCCCGCATGTTCCCGAGCGTCGTCAAGGATGGTCTGGACCCGTTCGCGGTGGAAGGTATCGACAACTTCCCGTACGCCGTGCCCAATCTGAAGTTCACCTATCTGATCCACGACACGGGCGTGAAGGTTGGCTATTGGCGTGCGGTGTCGCACAACCTGAATGCTGTGGCGGTCGAATCCTTCATCGACGAGTGCGCCAATGCGGCCGGGAAGGACCCGATCGCATACCGCCTTTCGATGCTGGACACGGATGCCTCGCACAAGCATGCGCTATCAGGGTTGTCGGCGGGGGTCCCGGTGGGCGATCGCATGAAGGCCGCGCTGGAGACAGTGCGCGAGAAGTCTGGGTGGAATTCCTCGTTGGGTGCTGGACGAGGACGCGGTGTCGCGGTGATGGAGGGTTACAACACGGTGACCGCGATGGTGGTGGAAGTGACGGTGTCCAAGAACTACGACGTCACCATGGATCGCGTCGTCGCGGTGGTGGACGCTGGTCCGCTGGTTCATCCCGACCAGGCTGAGGCGCAGGTCCAGTCCTGTATCAACTTCGGCCAGTCGGCGTGCATGTTCGGCGAGATCACCATCAAGAACAATGCCGTAGAGCAGAGCAACTTCGACCAGTACCGCATCGTGCGCATGAACGAAGCGTTCAAGAAGATCGAGATCACATGGCTGAAGCCTGCCGCCAACCAGCCGCCCGGCGGCTTGGGCGAGCCTGGCACGGCAGTGATCCAGGGTGCGATTGCGAATGCGATTTTCGCCGCAACCGGCAAGCGCGTGCGGATGCTTCCGTTTACACCGGAGAACATCAGCGCTGCCTGATAGGCGTGACTGCCGCAAAATAAGCCCCCAATCACCTCTCCGCCTCGCTTGGCGGAGAGGTTGCATTGGGGGTTTTTCCTCTGCTACCTTATAGAAGCAAACCTGCGTTCTCTAAATTTGAGCTTGTGCTATGGACAGCGTTGATCTACAGGTGCTTGGCAGCACGGTTGACTGGCTCAAGGCCGGCCATCGCGTGGTCCTTGCCACAGTGGTGGAAACCTGGGGTTCGGCCCCAAGGCCAGCAGGTGCGCTCCTCGCGATCCGCGACGACGGCCAGGTCTCGGGCTCGGTTTCCGGAGGTTGCGTTGAGGATGACCTGATCGACAGAATTCGAAATCACAAACTTGCGGGCGCCAAGCCCGAGGTAGTGATTTACGGCGTGACCAAGGAGCAGGCAGCTCGCTTCGGCTTGCCCTGCGGAGGGCGGTTGCAGATCGTACTGGAGCCGCTGAGCGAAATCGGGACCCTGTCTATCCTGCTGGCCCGCATCGCGAACCGCGAACTGATCGCTCGCACCCTGGACCTGGAAACGGGAGAGGTGAGCCTAGCGCCGGCCAGCCGTGCGGACAATTTGAGATTCGACGGGAAGCTCCTGACTACCATCCATGGGCCGCGCTGGCGTTTGCTCATCATTGGCGCCGGGCAGCTGTCTCGCTACCTCGCACAGATGGCGATGGCGCTGGACTACAACGTCGTCGTGTGCGACCCGCGCGAGGAGTACGCCGATACCTGGGATATTCCCGGCGTGGCGTTCAGTCGAGGCATGCCCGATGACGTGGTGGCGGAGCTCAACCTGGACAGCCACAGCGCGGTGGTGGCGATCACCCATGATCCAAAGCTCGACGATCTGGCGTTGATCGAAGCGCTCAAATCCGCAGCCTTTTACGTTGGCGCCCTAGGCTCACGACTCAACACCGCGAGACGCAAGCAGCGTCTGACCGAGTTCGACCTTTCGAGCGGCGAGCTGAATCGCCTGCATGGCCCGGTGGGTTTGCGCATCGGGAGCAAGACGCCGCCTGAGATCGCGGTATCGATCCTGGCCGAGATGACCGCGGTGCGTCATGGCGTTGATCTGGCCAGCGTCGGCAGCGAGCAGAGCAAGGCCGTTGTTCCCGACGAGCAGGAAGGGTCGGTATGCGTGAGCGTGACCGGCACCTGAACACCGTGTGGCGGGATCAGCGGGAAGGGAGCCTGATCGGCTCCCTGTTTTTTTGAAGCTGACGTAAACGAAGCGAGGAGCGAGGAATGAGACTGAAAGACAAAGTAGCAATCGTGACGGGAGGCGGCTCGGGCTTTGGCGAAGGCATCAGCAAACGCTTTGCGCAGGAGGGCGCGAAAGTCATCGTCAACGACCTCAAAGCCGAGGGCGGCGAGCGCGTAGCGAGCGAGATCGCGCGCGCCGGTGGCCAGGCGAAGTTCGTCAAAGGCGACGTGTCGAAGGACGCGGACTGGGCCGCACTGGTGAAGGCTACGCTGGACGCCTACGGGAAGCTGGACATCGTGGTCAACAACGCTGGGACCACTCATCGCAACCAGCCGATACTCAACGTCACGGAAGAGCAGTTCGACCGGGTCTACGCGGTAAACGTGAAGAGCTTGTTTTGGAGCGTGCGGAATTGTGTGCCGGTCTTTCGCAAGCAGGGCGGAGGCGTGTTCATCACAATTGCCTCGACCGCCGGCGTGCGCCCGCGGCCCGGTCTGACCTGGTACAACGGAAGCAAGGGAGCGGCGATCATAGCCAGCCGTTCCATGGCGGCCGAGTTGGCACCTGACAAGATCCGCGTATGCGTGGTGAACCCCGTGATCGGCGACACCGGATTGCTGACCGAATTTATGGGTGTGCCCGATACACCCGAGAACCGCGCCAAGTTCATCGCCACAATACCGCTGGGCCGCATGAGCCGTCCGGCGGACATCGCTAACGCCTGCCTCTATCTCGCGTCGGACGAGGCGGAGTTCATCACTGGCGCGTGTATCGAAGTGGATGGCGGCCGCTGCGTGTAAAGCTCGCAAGGCTGCTGCAGTTGCTGCGGGCTAAGCGCCGAAAGCCTGGATGCCGGTCTGAGCACGGCCGAGAATGAGGGCGTGCACATCGTGTGTGCCCTCATAGGTGTTGACCGCTTCCAGGTTCATCATGTGTCGGATGACATGGTACTCGTCAGCGATGCCGTTGCCGCCGTGCATGTCGCGCGAAGTGCGCGCGATGCTCAGCGCCTTGCCACAGGAATTGCGCTTGATCAGCGATACCATCTCCGGCGTAGCTAGGCCCTCGTCCATCAAGCGCCCTACGCGCAACGCGGCCTGAAGTCCGAGAGTGATCTCGGTCTGCATGTCGGCGAGCTTGAGCTGGATGAGCTGGTTGGCTGCCAGCGGCCGGCCGAACGCGTGCCGGTCCAATGTATATTGCCTGGCGGCATGCCAGCAGAACTCGGCGGCCCCCAGCGCGCCCCAGGCGATGCCGTAGCGCGCCTTGTTCAAGCAGCCAAACGGCCCCTTGAGCCCCGCCACGTTGGGCAGGAGACTGTCGTCGGGTGCGAATACGTCGTCCATCACGATCTCGCCTGTGATGGAAATCCGCAGGCTGAACTTGCCTTGGATCTTGGGGGCGCTCAATCCCTTCATGCCCTTTTCGAGAATAAAGCCGCGGATCAAATCGCCCTCATCCTTGGCCCATACAACGAACACGTCGGCGACGGGCGAGTGCGTGATCCACATCTTCGCGCCCTTGAGGATCCAGCCACCTTCGACTTTGCGCGCGCGTGTGATCATGCCGCCTGCGTCGGAGCCGTAGCCAGGCTCGGTTAGCCCGAAGCAACCGATGAGCTCTCCGGTGGCGAGCTTGGGCAAATACTTCTGACGCTGCTCTTCGCTGCCATAGGCGTAGATCGGATACATCACCAGGCTCGACTGCACGCTCATGCTGGAGCGATAACTCGAGTCGACGCGCTCGATCTCTCTCGCGACGATCCCGTAGCAGACGTGGTTCACGCCGGCGCAGCCGTAGCCTTGTAGCGTTGAGCCTAAGAATCCGAGCGTCCCCATCTCGGTCAGCACCTCACGGTCGAAGCGCTCGTTCCGGTTGGCCTCCACTACTCGTGGCATCAGCTTGTCTTGCGCGTATGCCCGTGCCGCGTCGCGAACCATGCGCTCCTCGTCCGTAAGTTGTGCTTCTACGAGCAAGGGGTCTTCCCAACTGAAAACAGGTTTGGTCGTGGGGGCGTTCATGGCAGTCGTCTCTCGAGGACCGGGACAGTATACCCGCGGCTGGATTGGATGCCGCCGGTCGTGCGGCGCAGCCAAACTATAATGGTTGGTCTGCCGCCGCTATGCGGCCGCAGACACTGCGCCTGCAGGAAGGGGTGAGAGGAGGGGCCATGATCATTTTGCTGGCCTACGATGCGACTCAGGAAGGACAGGACAGCTTGTTTCAGGCACCTGAGTTGGCGTGGCTGAGCCATGAACCGACGCACCTGCTGGCGGTGATGCCTATTCCCACGGGTCTGTTTCTCGGCGAAGGCTACGTGCCCGGTGAAGTCCTGGACGAAGAGCGGGTTCAGGCCCAAAAGTTGGTGGATCAGGGGCTGGGGGAGTTACATAGACGTGGGTTCACAGCGGCGGGCCACCTCGCGTTCGGCGAGCCCGTGGAGGAGATCTGCCGCGCGGCGCGCGAGCTTCATGCCGGTCTGATCCTGGTCCGCCACCCCAAGCGGATGTCCTTCGCGGCACGCTGGTGGAAAGGTTGGATCGGATCTTCGCTGCTCGAGCATGCACCCTGCAGCCTGCTCATCGCCGTCTCATCGTAGCGCCCAGCGTTCTGCCTCTCGCAGCCCCTGTTAAGGACTCGGGCGCTTGCGGCAAATGTCGTAGCCGTCCCGCCAGCCCGATGCGTACTGTGTGTCTCGGGCATAACGGGCGTCGTCGCGATGTTTGGCGGCGAGCGGTTTGGCGCTCTGGCAGCCGTCGGCGTAGCCGTCCCGGAATGCAGGCGGGAAACCCGCGAGGTTCACTTTCGGTGGCGGAGGTTTAGCTGTGGCACAGGCTCCTAGGAAGGCTGCAGCCAGGATCAGCGCGCCGACAGTATGGGGGCCGAGCATGCCCCGAATCGCGAGTCGAATCACGATCGAAAAAAATGCCCGACAAGGGAGGCAATCGGGCATAAAGAGAGCGCTAGACGCGCACGAAATCGTGGAAGTGCTTGGCTCTGCTGGTTCGCTACGTGCCTCCCGTGCTGCTCGCCCGACGACGCGGGGCCGCGCTTGATCGGATTCAGTTCAACGTTCGCTCGGAGGATCTTTTCCGTGCGCCAATCGCTTTTTCCGGCTGGAAGGCGATTGGCTTCGTTGCTTCGCTGGGCCCTTCGACCACAACCACTGCTACCGGCTGGGCGGTTGTTTGAGGCTGCGGCGTCACGGTCTGCTCGATACTTGCTGCGGGCGCAGCTGGATAGTCGCCCAAAGGATTCATTCCGCCTCGCGTCAGTGGCAAATGCCCCGTAATCGCGGCGAGGCCAATGCAGCCGAATGCCGTCACCGACCCAGCCGCTACCACCATCAGGGGGAATAACCAACCACTGCGATGCGCCATCCGTAGATTCTCCGCCTCCGCCGTTGTTTGGCGTCGGCTTCCCAAGTTCTCGGGCCGCGGGAAAAGCCGCGCATAGCGCGGCGCCTCTCCCAACTCTGCAAGGCGCGTACCAAGGGCGGAAATCTTTAACAATCATGGGGATGGTGAAACGGGGGCAGTGGCTTTTGTCACCCGGCAGCGACCCAGGCAGAAACCACCTTACTTATCCAGCCAAAACAAAGAGTTGCCTGTCTCTGACGAGTGACAAACAGCGCTCGGCAGCGGCCCCCCGACGCCGCAGCTTTATCGCGGCAGTTCGGCTACCGGTTTGAACATCGACGGATTGAGATGATGGCGCTGGAGCAGCTTGTAGAATTCGGTACGGTTGCGTTTGGCTAGTCTTGCCGCCTGAGTTACGTTGCCATTGGTGATCTTAAGCAGCTTTGCCAGGTAGTCGCGCTCGAACTCGAAGCGCGCCGATTCGAACGACGACAGATCTCCCATCTCGCCGCGGATCGCACTTTCCAAGAGCCCGGGCGTAATGATGGGCGTGGTGGAAAGTGCCACCGCTTGCTCCACCACGTTGTACAGCTCACGTACGTTGCCCGGCCACGTGTGGCGGACCAGCACTTCCATGGCATCCTGCGCGACGCCATTTAGCGGTTTGCCGTAGCGCGCTGCGAGCGTTTTGAGAAAGTGATTGGCCAGCACTGGAATGTCCTCCCGGCGCTGCGACAGAGGTGGCAGCGAGAGCGCCACTACATGCAACCGGTAGTACAAGTCCTCGCGGAAGGTAGTGGCCTTGATCGCATCTTCCAGGTTCCGGTGCGTAGCCGAGATGATGCGCACATCGACTTTCACCGACTGAGTCGAGCCGATCGGGCGAACTTCCCGCTCTTGCAGTACGCGCAACAGCTTGACTTGCAGCGGCAGCGGCATATCGCCGATCTCGTCCAGGAAGACCGTGCCGCGTCCCGCCGCTTGGAACAGTCCCTTATAGTCGCTCGCCGCGCCGGTGAAGGCGCCCTTCACGTGACCGAAGAGCTCGGACTCGAGCAACTGTTCCGGAATCGCGCCGCAGTTCACCGCCACGAATGGTTGTCCGGCGCGCGGGCTGGCCTTATGGATAGCGCGCGCCAACATCTCCTTCCCGCTGCCGCTTTCACCGAAGATCATGACGCTGGCATCGCTGCTTGCCACCAAGCGAGCTTTGGCGAGCACGGCCTCCATATCGGGGCTCCGCGTTATGATCTCGGTGCGCCATGCATTGTCGGGGGCGCCATCGGTGCCCGGCTTGCCACCGAATTGGAGTGCCTTCTCGACTTGGTCGATCAGCGCCTTGCCGTCGAACGGTTTGGTCAGGTATCCGGACACGCCGCGCTGTGTAGCGGCGACCGCGTCTGGGATCGTCCCGTGTGCTGTCAGGATGATCACTGGCAGCGCAGGATGCTTTTTCTGCAGCGACTCGAACAGCGCCATGCCGTCCATTCCACCCATGCGCAGGTCGGTAATGACTACGTCGGGACTGGAAACTGCTATCTGGGACAACGCGGCTTCTGCGCTCTCGACCGCGGTCACGCCGTAGCCTCCGCCCTGCAGGCGAATCGAAAGCAGACGCAGCAGATCTGGATCGTCGTCCACCAGAAGAATCTTGGATTTCAATGTAGTCATTGGGCTCTCACAGGTTTGTTGCGCTCGAGCATCTTGCGCTCCGCATCGATCAAGGCGTCGAGCTTCTGCTTGACCGCGTCGTAGCGCTTCGTCTCCTCCTTCAGTCTCTGCGCCTGCGCTTGGATCTCGGCGTCCTTCTGCTGCTGCTCGGTCAGCATGTTTTGCAGCAGGAGCGCGAACGGTTGCAGCTCCGAAGCCCGGACTCTGGGCTCCTTCAGAAAGGAAGATAGCATGTCTCGGGCCTGCGCGTTGTCCCGGAACGGCGCGTTGGGCATGATACGCAGCAGCACCACTTGCATGAACGTAAGGTCCGAGTACTGCTCCCGGTAGAAGCGCTGCGTGCGCTCGTATTCGCGCGTCAGCTGCTCTGCCGACAAGGTGGTGAGGTAGCCATAGTAGGCGACCGCCCGATCGGCGTCACCGACGGGCTGATGCGAGAACGGTGCCGCGGGCACGGAGGGCGGTACCTGCACCGGCGCGGGCTCAGACGCGGGCGGGGATGGACGCGGTTGCGGTTGCGGACAACCGGCTAGAATCAACGGGGCGCACGCCACTGCGAGCAGCAGCCGGGTACTCGCCCGACTCATGCGGGGGTCGCCTGTGCAACGGGAAGGCTCACGCGAAAATGTGCACCCGCCGCCCGGTCCTGCAGGATCTGAACCTGGCCCCGGTGGGCCAGCACGTATTCGCGCACGATCGCCAGGCCGAGACCGGTTCCCTTCACTGGACCTCGCGGCTTGGCCGAGCCCTGGTAGAACGGATCGAATACCTTCTCGCGCTCCTGCACTGTGATGCCCGGACCTTCGTCTGCGACGTCGATCAGGACTTGGCTGCCGCGCACGCGGGCGGCCACTGCAACCTCGCCAAAAGGGGGCGAAAACTTCACCGCGTTGGACAGCAGGTTGTCCAGAATGACCTCGAGTTTATTCTCGTCCGCCTCGAGAGAGATGGGCGGGCAGTCCAGCCTGAGACGAATCTCTTTGGCCCGCACCGGCAACTGGTGCGCGTCCGCGACTCTGTGCAGTACCGGCGCGAGCTGAAACTGTTTGAGGTTCAGGCCGGACTTTTGGAACTGCACGGTGTGATAGTTTAGCAAGTCTTCGATCAGGCGCTGCAGGCGAAGCGCGTTCTGACGCAGGATTCGCGCCACTTCCAGCTGGTCCTGGGACAGCGCGCCTACTGAGCCATCGCCGAGCAGTTCGGCCCCTTCCCGAATCGCAGACAGCGGGGTTTTGAGTTCGTGCGAGACTTGGCGCATGAAGCGGGTCTTCTGCTCCTCCAGCTCGAGTAGACGCATACGGACCCAGTCGAGCTGGCGACCCAGCGCCTCCAGATCCCGCGGACCTGAGACCGAGACCGGCCGCGTGAAATCGCCCTCGCCCAGCCGGTGCAGCGCCCCCTCGATCTGGCGTATTGGTTTGAGGATCAGGACGGTCGCGCCGATCACAAGAAACAGCGCCACGGGCACGAGCGCCACCAGCTGCCAGTAAATGAAGTTGTGCACCTCTCCCGCCAGCGCCTGCATCGTCCCCACCTCGCGGTTGACGATCGCCGCGCCGGTGTTGTCTAGCGAGCGTGCGAGCGAGCCGAGAACCTGGTAGTGCTCGACGACCGTGCGCAAACGCTTGGGGTCATTGCGCAGCGCGGTGAGGTTTTCGAAGATCACGCCCTCGGCCTGCGCCAGTTCGGCCAGCGCTCGAACCTGCTCCCGCGGCAGGGTCAACGACTGCATGCGCTTCACCGTGTCCAGAAAGCTTTTATGCGACTGCTGGTACGTGGAGAACAGCTCCGCATCGCCGAGAATGGAGTACTGGCGCGCGCCGCGCTCCATGCTGGTGAGCTGCTCGATCAGCAGGCGGCTGTTCTGCGTGGCCT
>JBGPPC010000012.1:0-26620 GCA_041488355.1 Gammaproteobacteria bacterium | reverse complement strand
CGAACAGCTCGGCGGCGTGCTCGAGCAGCTGCTGCTTCCAGGCGCCGATCTGCGTGGCGTGGACCTGATGCTGCTGCGCCAGTTCGGCCAGCGTCTTATCGCCGCGGATCGCCTGTAGGGCGATCTTGGCCTTGAAGGCGGGGGAATGGTTGCGACGGGATCGTTTCATGGTGGCTGCTCCTTTCGTAGGCTAGGATAGAGCAGTTCCTCCACTTAAGCCCGTGTCCAAAAAACCGAGGCCAGCTCTCTGTACCCAAAAGCGAACCAGAGGAGTCCATCCGCCAAGTAGACGAGATGTTCATATTTGCGTGGCGGTGCGCGCAGGGGACGATAGAAAAGGCAATGGAGCTTGTCGTCGCCAACGGCGGTCACATGTAATCCACCGCGCAGCTGCTAGGTTCATAAGAAGCATTCTTGGATCGCGCCGGCTGCGGTAGTGATACGTCGTGCGCGCTAGCCTGAGCAGGCCGCATGCACGCCTGCTCGCTGACCTGTTAGCTCACCTTCAGGTGATCCACGATCCGGTGCCGCGGTGAGGGCTTCACCACTTGTTTTGAAGAATGTCGGTCAATATGGTCTTCTCCAGGGTGAGCTCTCCCACCAGCTTCTTGAGCCGTGCGTTCTCCTCCTGCAAGCTTGAGGTGGCGCACCTGGTCGGTGTGGAAGCCGGCATAAGTTCTTCTTCCGGCGGTAGTCTGCTCGGAGATGCCGACGTGGCGAATCAGTTCGGCCACCGCCATTCCCGCTTCCGCCTGCTTCAACACCGCGACGATCTGCTCGACACTAAAGCACTTTCTCTTCACGGCAAAACCCTTCCTTCCGCTCAGAGTCTGCCGAAACTCACTTCGCTCGTGGCACTGTTTAAGGAGGGCCGATCAGGAGCGAGGTGTAGGCGCCGCGGGATGTTCCCTCGTCTACGGCTGCGTGCCGGTAATGACGTGATTCTTTCCCGCTGCTGGATCGTGGAAGTCGATGCGGCTGCCGACTCGTAACTTCTGAGGAAACACGACCAACACCCTCTTGTCGGGGACTTTCGACGAGACAGTCTTGAAGGCCTCGAGCTTGGGCACCCCCCACATTGCAGCCCCTAACTCCTGCGTTGGCGCTGGACCAGTTGGCTGATTGAGGGACAAACTCCTCTGACGATGTTGATAGCCGAACCAGTCCCCGGTGAGTTCTTGCGCCGTGGACTGGAGAAGTGATTGTACGGGAGCCGGAGTAAGGTCGGTGACATTCCGAAGAACAACATTCACATTAAGTATTACCCAGGCGCGTGCAGGCTGAGGCATATAATTTCCATAAGGCGAGCCGAGCAGCGCTTGCACTTCGAACAACGCGACGTTCTGGTCTTGGGCTAGATAGAGAATGTCAAACTGTTGGGGCGCAAGCGGTCCTGCGCTGAAGCGTGTAGGGAAAGCGCGCGTTTGACTCGTTTGAAGCGCTGTAAGCCAATGCTGCGGCTGGATTGCCCGAAACCAGGTCGCGCTTTCCTGTATCATCTGAAGTGTTCCGCAAGCAGCGAGGTTCACGATATCACTCCGTGCTTTATCCGCCGGATTAGCTCGCGAACCAGATACTCCAAGGGAGTTTGGAGCAAATCGCTCGGACGGCTGCCACTAAGATTACTGTTTGGTTCCTCGAGCCACCTCCCAGGCTCTGCTATAACCGACTCAATCTCCTTCCGAAGGTCGGGATTCTCATCGGGGAACAGGTCCGGCATTTAGTATCTCCTTGTACGAAAGAGCGCACTAACCACGGCCTAACGCCTGCGATCCGAGTTTGAACTAGCGCCGGGGAGGCCGCATTGCGGAATATCGCTATCTAACTTGCTCATTGATGCTTCAGGCGGAGATGCCACGTTGCTACAGTAGATAGCAACAAACGCAAGATACACGCCAAACTAGGCGCAGAATAGCAACCCGAGCAGCGACCAAGACAGCGCAAGATTGGGAAACGGGCGTCACTGTGGAACTATGCGACGCAAATACTTGCGCTCGCAGGATCTACGAACTAGTGCGTTCCCCGGTGAGGCGCGCAGGACCACGGACAGCGTTCCGCCGGATTCTGCCTGCGCGAGGCTTGCTCTTCTGCGCGCCACCGAAGCTAGGCAACTTGGTTACCGCTTCCGCCAGGGTTCTGTCGGACAGATGCGCGTAGTGCTTCGATGTTGTGCGGGTATCCGAATGCCCTAGAAGGCTGCTGATAGTTAGCAGGTCCACGCTGGCCTGGGCCAAGTGTGAGGCATAGGTGTGGCGCAGTTCGTGGAAGGCGATCATGGGGGTAATCTGTACTCCCCGACACGCTTCAGCCAACGGCCGGACATGATGGTTCTTTCCCCAGGGCTGACCATCGTGCTTCACAAAGACCAAGTCATCACTTGTCTTTTTGGCGACCACGTCGCGGAACACTTCCAGGCCTTCCGGGTTGAGCGGGATATGCCGCGGCTTGCCCGACTTGGATTGCGAGATATACACCTGGGCCGTTCGGAGGTTGACGTCCCGCACTTTCAGAGCCCGTAGCTCTCCGTAGCGGGCGCCGGTGAGCAACGCGGCCTGCACGAGATAACGAAACTCCGGACGGCAACATTTCACCAGCCGGACGGCCTCTGCATCGGTGAGGAAGCGGATCCTGGCCTCGTCCACGTTCTCGAACGGCGTGACCCGACGCCATGGCGTATCGTCCGACACGAGGCCATCGTGAAACGCTTTGTTGAGGAGCGCCTTCAGCACGTTCAGGACGCGGTTTGCCGTCGCCTGGCGGGCCCGTTTTTCGTCTGCGGTCTTGGGGGCCGGACGAAACTTCTGTGTCTTACCGAATCGACTGGTGCGCGCGCGGGCGGACCTTGTCGCTAGGTCCTCCAACCACTGCCGGAGCCGGGGACTGGAGAGCTGCGCGACCAACTCGTTACCCAGAACGGGAAGAATGTGGGCGCATAGAGCGTTTTCGGTTTGCGCAACCGATTTGCGGTGTTTCCGAAACCATGCGAGGTAGCAGTCCGAAGCCTCCGCGACTGTGAGCAGCGGGAGAGGGGACGCAGGCCCTTGCTTGCCGCTTTTCGTGGCTTCAAGGACCAGCTGTTGAGCCTGCCGGAAGGACAGTACGTTCTGGCCACTCGCGTCCTGGGTGTCGTCGGCCTTACCGAGCACCTTCTTTCGGTATCGGCCGTCGGCATAAGTACGGGCGAGCCAGACGCCGCCCCTGGGCCCCTTTCGGTAGCCTAGATGCAGGCTCTCGTGGATCAGGCGCCAGTAAGGTTCATGGCGGGCCTTGAGTCTCAAGCGTGCTTCGCGCGTCTCAATCCGAGCGTCCCTCACCAGTCGTCCCACACACCCTCACTTGGCCAATTTAGGTAAGTTTAGGTAATATACGTGGGTGAACGTAAAAGGACAAGGAAAGACGCTGATGGCTTGTAACCCAATAGTGGCAGGGCACGGAAGGCGGGCCACATTGTTTACCGCCGTCTACTAATGTCTTGAGAAACCCCCTTTCACGGCGGTAACCGGGGTTCGAATCCCCGTGGGGACGCCAGCTTAACTCCGGTAGGCTTCACGTTTAGCCGGTAGTGCAGGGTAACCTTCCGCGTCTTCGGGTCAAGCTCCACCCGATCGACCAGCGTGTGCAGTACGCAGATCGATTGTGTCCACGGCCTCAGTGGCAGAGCGTTTCCGGATAACACGTGATCGGGAAACGCGTACGTTCACCGTGTGGTCGACAGATTCAAGCTTCGAGGTTCCGCCGCTTCGCGATCCGCTCTAGTAGTCGACCAGCCGCGCCCACTCGGAGACTTTGAAGGCGTCTGGGCGGTTGGCGCGCGGCGGATAGATCCACTGCGTGTTGATCTCGCGCTTCATCGCCTTGGCCTTGTCGCCGGTCATCTCGACCTTGCTGTCCCAGCCCCTGGTGAACACGGCGTCGGACGGGCCAAGATCGAGGCAGGTGACGTAGTTCTTCTGCCGATATGGCTCCAGCGGTATGCCGAGCAGGTCCGCCGCCGCGTTGAACCCGGCGCAAGCACCGAGGCGGTTGGCATGCTGACACGACATGAGCGCCAGGTGGCCCAGGTCGTCCGTCGCCGCACGCGCGGTGTCGCCGGCTGCGAAGATCGTCGGCACCGCGGCAACGCGCAGATTACGGTCAACCACCAGTCGGCCGGAACGATCGCGCTCAGCCGGGACTTGCGCGGTGAGTGGACTCGCGCGGAAGCCGCCCGCCCAGATGACGGTAGCGCTCTCGATAGACTGCCCGCCGCTCAGGGTGACGCCGTTCTCGGTCAGCGCCGAGACGCCCACGCCGAGCCTGGTTTCCACGCCGGCCTCGCGCAGCGCCTTCTCGATCAGCGGACGCGGATGGAGGCCCATCGCCGGCGCGATGGCTTCGTTGCGGTCGACGATGATGACGCGGACGGTTGCCTTTGGCCCGAGGATGGCGCGCAGGCGCGACGGCATTTCGGTGGCCACCTCGATGCCGGTGAAGCCGCCGCCGCAGACGACCGCCGTGTCGCGGGCGGCAGAGGATGGCCGGTTCGCCAAGGCGTTGACGTGGTGGTCGAGCGCGATCGCGTCGTCGAGCTGATCGACGGTGAAGCCGTACTTGGCAAGGCCTGGTATGTCTGGCTTGTACCCTTGGCTGCCAGCAGCCAGCACCAGGCGGTCGTAGCGCAGCGAACGTCGCATCCCGTCGGGCCCGACGATCACGACCGACTTGCTGGCGGAGTCGATGACGTCGACCCGGCCCTGTTCGTATCGGATGTCGACGGCGGCGAACAGTTCCGCGAGCGGTGCCACCATGGTCTCGGGCGCGCGCTCGTAGAGGCGGGGACGGACCACCAGCCGCGGCTCAGGCGCAACGACGGCAATCTCGAGGGTATCGGGCGAGACGCCTTGCGCATCGCGCAGGCGCGCGGCGGACAGGGCTGCGTGCATGGCGGCGAAGCCGGCACCAACGATCAGGATGCGTGTCATGGTTGGATACCTCCTATTGGGTTGGTCGACGTGAAACATGGATAGCGCTGGGTAAAACGCATAGGCTGCATGAACGCCTAGTGGACGGAACGTCCCCGGCACGGGCGTGTGCCATCCGGCCGAGGCACAGACACTCTTCGCTTCGCTCCGACAGTCAGCAGGGGATCGGGGCAGGTCGAACCCCAAGTGGCTCGACCAGTCATTTGCGCGCAGGCCGCTTGACGGTGCGAGATCGCGCTGTCGGCTAGTCGTTTGGGCGTTGGAACCTGGCCCGGCGACAAAGCGGCCAGGCGGCCAGGCCGCCCGGCTCGAAAGCGAACAATCCATGCTGGGGATCCGGTATGCGATTGTTCAGGGGGAGGAGACTGCAGGCGGCGCGGGCTCTCCGTTGACCCACCGATCCGCGACGCAATCGCGCCTCTCATTCGTCGCGTTCGATTCCCCGATCGGGCCATGCTCGCGGCCGCAATAAAACACGGCGAAGAGAGCTTGACGCTCGGGAGGCTCGCTAGGACTCGTGTCGCTGCCCGCATCGTCGACAAACGAACTCAATCAGCACGTCGCCAAGGTAAGGCATCTCGAGAGCCTCTAAGCTCCACCAGACCGATCTCGGCAACCTCATCGTCGCACTCGAAGCGGACCTGCTGTAGGTGGAGCCGTGAGCTGTCTTGGCTTTTTCGAGTTCCTTCAGTTCGCGCCAGACGCGCGCTAATGTTTTTGTGACATCAGTCTCGGTGCTCGGCGTGTAAGGAAACAAAGGAGCAAACACGGATCGATGCGATCGGTCACGCAGCCTTACGCCCGGAGGGTGTCGACGCGGCAAGCGGCTCGCCCTTGACGAATGCCAGCAGGTCACGGTTCACCATGTCCGGGTGCACCTGGCACACGCCATGTGGCCCACCCGGATACACCTTGAATGTCGAATGCTTGACGAGCTTCGCCGACAGCGGCCCCGAATCCGCGAACGGGACGATCTGGTCGTCGTCGCCGTGCAGGATCAGTGTCGGGACTTGGATCGCCTTCAGGTCCTCGGTGAAGTCCGTCTCGGAGAAAGCTTTGATGCAGTCGTAGTGTGCCTTCGCGCCGCCCATCATTCCCTGGCGCCACCAGTTGTCGATCAAGCCCTGCGAGACCTTCGCGCCCGGACGGTTGAAGCCGTAAAACGGGCCGGACGGGAAGTCCAGGTAGAACTGCGAGCGATTGGCGGCCAGGGTCTCGCGCAGCCCGTCGAACACCTCGATCGGCGTACCACCCGGGTTCTTGGCCGACTTGACCATGACGGGCGGCACTGCGTCGATCAGCACCGCCTTCGCGACGCGCCCCTTCTCGGCACGCGCCACATAGCGCGCAACTTCACCGCCCCCGGTCGAGTGCCCGATATGGACTGCATCGCGCAGGTTGAGTTGCTTGGCGAGCTGCGCCACATCATCGACATAGTTGTCCATGTCGTTGCCGGTATCGGTCTGCGACGAGCGGCCATGTCCGCGCCTGTCGTGCGCGATGACGCGGTAGCCGCGCGAGAGGAAGAACAGCATCTGCGCGTCCCAGTCGTCTGCGGAGAGGGGCCAGCCATGGTGGAACATGATCGGTTGCCCGCTGCCCCAGTCCTTGTAGTAAATCTGCGTGCCGTCTTTGGTGGTGATGGTGCTGCTACTCATGTGATTGTCTCCTTTCGGTTGAGCGGCAAACGCCGCAGGGGGTCTGACTACAAAACTCGCAGCTGCTGCCGCGCTGGCAAGCAGCAAGCTCCGGCGCGTTTCATTAACGTATGGCATTGCGTTCTCCTTCAAAAAAGGAATGATCCTTATCGACTCGAGTTCAGTAGGGCAAGTGTGAAAGCTGGTGCGAGTTGCTTGTGTTCATCGACGCTTAAAGTCTAACGGACCGCCACGGGGGTGCGCGGCGTCGAAGGGTCTATTCTTTGAAGGGGGAGTTCAGCAGGTAATCCACTGTGGATGGTCTCTTGTAGCCCGGCACGAAGCGTTCGCCGAAATCGCGCGCAAAGTTGTCATAGGTCGTGTCGGGGCGTGCCTGCACAATGCCGCAGACGGCGTGCGTGAATCGTTGCTTCATGCCGAGCCGTGGAAAGGTGTCCACGATCGTATCGACCTGCCCCTCGGTCACCATTTCGATACCCCACCCGCCCCAATCGAGACCGATACCCGCCGTGCACAGTGCGACCTCGCTCTCCTTGTATAAGCCGATGGAAGGCGTCGAATTGAGCGCGACGCCGTCCCAAATCAACTGCGCCCGGCGATCATCCATGCCGGCATTCCGCGCGAACACGCGAGCAGCATTAGCTCCCTCCACTTCAAAGCGCAGCGGTCCGTTGAACGCGTTGGCTAAGCCTAGATCGTGCAGGATAGTGGCCACCGCCAGAACCTCCGCGTCATGGACGGATTGCTTGTGTTGCGCGAGGAGGACCGCGAAGAGCCAGGAACGCATGACGTGATTGAATAGGTACGGTTCCGTGTGCTCGCGTGCGTATTCGATGGCGTGAGAAACCAGCGGCGTATCGGGCACGCGGACGCCTGCCAACAAACGTGTTGCTGCGGTGGGATATAGTTCTAGGTCGATTCCAGTGATTCCAGTCATATCATCCTCTGAGTTGCTCGCACATAGGAGAGTTGGCGCAGTCTCCAACAAGATCCCATTGCACTAGCGAAAGCATCCCCTACACATTGCATAAGACGCTCGACGCGGCGGTCTTGTGACAACGGCCTCTCTTGAGCGCAATTGGCGATTGGCCAAGATCGGAATGGACGCTCAATGATTGAAGCCATTGCAGGCTCCAAATCTCACCGCCTGTTTTGTGCTGCAGATCGGGATTGACACCAAGAGCAGGAAGGCACCAACGCCGAGCACGCAGGTGCAAGACCTGTCACCTCCAGCACTTCATAGTGCGCACGGTCCCGGCTCTTGGACGTCGGCCATGAATGGAACCGTTGAAGTATTCGAAGCACATCGATCCGGCTGTTGGGAGTCGCCTATGCGGGTGGCAGCGATTCGTGCATGGCATGCATGCAGTCTGGGCACGTATCCTTTAGACGGCCGAGAAGCTCGGCCTATGACAGAAAGATGGCCCGCGTTGTGAGCCTTTGCGAACGCCGTAGCGGGTCGATGATGCGCCTTGCGGATACCGGGATCCTGCCGTCTACGCTGGTTGACTCACTGGTGTGTGGCCGGATGCCGTGATGAACCTACCGTGAAGGGCACCACTGCGTCGACTGGAGGTCCCGGCGGCGAATAGATTGAGTTCTCGAAGTGGCTGTTTAAACGATTCCCAGCCGGGTCTTCTAGAGTGCCACGGACTAGAAGCTTGTACGCACCCGGGCGCCACCGCGCGCTCGGGGTAAACGTCCAAGTGCTCTCGCCGTCTGTCAGCCGGACGCGTCCAGCCACTCGGCGGTCACGGACGTCCGCGATCGCCAGGTAGTTAGCGTCCCGCCCATCGATTGGCCCGTCAAGTGCCACCACGAGGGGTTGCTTCGACTCGACCCGTACAGCTGACACCCTCCACGCCGACGCTAGTGGGCCGATCTCATCCGCAGGTCCTACGCTCCACCGCTTGATGGGAATTCCGTCGAGCGCAAGAGCCACGTCATCCCCCACCGACAGGATCGGCCCCTTTTCATCTCGCGCTCTCAGTCCACTCTTGACGCGTCCAGGATGCAGCAAGATCGTCAATATCTTGCCGCTTGGAGACCAGAGCTCTTGCTCAAGAAATGGTTCTTGAATCTGCCCTCCGTCGGCGCGCAACAAGGCGAGCCTGGGAAGCAACGGACCTTCGACCTGAGCCGCAAACCTGACAGACATGCGAAGCAGGTTGGCAGGGACCTTGAGGCCTGACGGCTGAACAAGAACGACTCGTGGGGCCGGCTGCTCAGCCTGAGAATAACCTTCCGCAACCGCGAGAGCGGTTGCGCTAAGCAATCGACAGAGATGCATGGACTATTCCGTCGGCTTGATCTGATCCGCGAAGCCTTCGTCCTTCAGGAGCATGTCCTGCCTGGGCTTGATGTTCTTCAGCTGGAACGCATTGCCCTTGAAGCTGAACTGCTGGAAGGCGTATTCAGAGATGAAGTCGCTCAGACGGAAGCTCAGCTCCTTGCTGACCGTTACGAGTTGCAATGCGTCTTTCTCGAGCTGCCGGCGCACGACGATGAACGATTTCTCGTCTAGGTTGTCCAGCCGCAGCGCGCCGGCCAGCGGCTCGGGCGTCACATCGAGGCCGGCGGTTTGCCCGAACGGCACCAACTTGTCAAAGCCCGGCCCGGCGCTGGCCGCCTCGACCTGCGACACCGGGATGAGGCTCGCCTCGCGTTCGAAGTTGATCAGCATCAGGAAGTCCTCTGTTCTGCCTTGCACAGTCGTGCTGTAAGAGATCATGCCTGCAGGCGTGTTGCCGTAACCGAGTTCGGCAATCGTCTTGCCGCGGATGTGGACGCCGTCCTGCAGTTCATCGAGTGCTATTGTCACGATGGGCGTGCACGTATAGGCCGCCACTAGATAGGGCTTGCCGCCCAAAGTGGCGAAACTCATCGCCCGAATCGGGGCACGCGTCTCAATGAGGTTGTGACCCGTGTGATAGATCTCCACCGAGGTGACTGACTGCTGCGAATCGAAAGGGTAGTGGACCCGTCGCAGGGTCGATGCAAAGTCCTGGTTGGAAAGGCCGGCGATGAACAGCTCCCCGTCGCGCCACTTCATGTCGGTGACTGTGAAGCTTCGCTCGGGCGTTTCATTCCAAAACTTGTAGTTCGATGTCGGCGCGTCGCGAAGCACTACCGATGTCGACTTCGCCGCCTTCAAGTCGACGCGGCGAGCCCTGTGGTCGCTCGTCACCACGATAAGCGCCGGCGTCTTCGCGACGCCGTAGCTGACTGCAACATAGACCTCCGCGGTTCCCGGACGGACGACCATGTCTTCGACGGTTACCTTGGCGCCACCGACCTGCTGAGAGAGAAGGTCCTCGAGGTCGAGGATATTGAAGGCCGTGCCCGCCGACTTCTGCGCCACGCCTGGAAGGGTGATGGCGTGGACGCGCGCGGTTTTCCAGTCGGCGACGAACAAGATATTCTCGGGTCCGGCGGCGAGGCGGGATATTGACTCGATGGCCGCCGCGGATGCATTTACGGCGGCACCTAGACAGCAGGCAACGGCGATGACAAGGAGACGCATAAAAACTCCAATAATCAATGAGGAATGGACCCAGGTCGAACCCCAAGTGGCTCGACCATTCATTTGCGCGCAGGCCGTTCGACGGGGTGAGTGATTCAATCCGCGCACATATCACTAAGACGGCTGAGCAGTCCGCTCTGTGACATGTGCGGCATGGACCAGCCTATGAGAATCGCAAAGCCTTCGCCCGCACCAAGCCTTCTGACATGCGCTGCCCAGCGCGGACTCAACTTTGACCGTAGCCCTCGTCGCGGTGGCCTCAGGTGGCTGCAGCTGATCGATCCCGCTCTGTCTCAACCAAATTCTTGCTTGCGAATTGCCAGTTGACTACCTTCCAGAACGCAGCAATATACTCGGCGCGGCGATTGCGATAGTCGATGTAATAGGCGTGCTCCCAAACGTCACAAGTCAGCAGTGGTTTATCCGGGCCTATCAGCAGCGTGCCCGCATTGCCGGTATTGACTATGTCTAAGAAGCCGTCCGGTTTGTGGACCAGCCAGGTCCAACCTGAACCAAAGTTGCTTACCGCTGTCTTCTCAAAGACAGCCTGGAAGTTTTCGAAAGTACCCCACTTCTTGACTATGCTGGCCGCTAGTGCGCCGGCCGGGCGCCCTCCTCCTCGGGGCGACAGGCTGTTCCAGTAGAAGGCGTGATTCCAGACCTGTGCGGCGTTGTTGAAGATCGCTTCCGAGGATCTTCTTACGGTCTGCTCCAAGGACGCCGAAGCGAACTCGGTGCCTTTGATCAGGTTGTTCAGATTCGCAACGTAGGCCGCGTGGTGCTTGCCGTAGTGGTATTCCAACGTCTCTTTCGAGATATGAGGCTCAAGGGCGTCCATCGGATAAGGCAAGGCAGGCAATTCATGGGTCATGAGAATGTCTCCGTCTCGTTCGACTCATTCGTTAAACTTGCGCTGTTATGTTCTCCACTTAGCCTGCTCTTCGATCGCCCATCTGCTACGACATCGCATACTCTAAAACGGTTTTGCCGGATGCCGCGGGAGCGCGAGCCACGCGGCGAGATTGCGCACGTACGCCTTGATGTGGTCGAGAGCACGGGGCTCGCGCTTTATGCCATCACCTGGAGGCTCTGTGACGAAGCTCGGCGCACCTCTGTCCGTGTCCCAGTTGTAGTCGGCAAAGTGGTGGAAGCTCGATTCGGCAATCCCTCGACCGAGAAGGTTTCCGTCAACATCCGTCGCTCGATCGAAGACAACCGCGAGGTTGAATACGCGTCCCGTCGTTTGACTCGTTCCCGTGGCGATGACACGCGCGTTGCGCTCTCGGGCTGGAACGCCCACCGCGCCCTCGTGTGGATGAGCGGCGAAATACTCGACGATGCCCGACGAAGCGGGATCCCGCAAAAGCTCGTGTATGGGACCGACGGGTTGGATCCTCTGGTAGTCGCCGTTTCTTCCCGAATGATAGTTCGGCCAGGAGATCGACTCGGTCTGTCTATCGTCGCGCGACCGACGGGAGTCGTCCGGCTCGGGATTCCGCGAGTGGAAGAAGTGGGCGGGGCCTAGGCCTCCGAGCGTGCAGAGCGATGACCCCAAATCCTCGTGACCCCGCGCGGCGAGGATGCCACCGCCTCGTTTGCGAAAGCGCGTGATTCCCGCGCAATCGCCGCGGGCCAAGCCGTTGCCGGTTTCTACCGCAAACAGCCACAACTCGTCGAACTCCCGTCGGTCGAGGGTGGCCAAGACGGGGTCGTCACCGTTTACATCTGCTTCCCGGTCGCGGGCAACCACCTCATAGAGTGGACTCCCGCTGTCGTCGGCCAGAGAAGCCAGGTGCTCTCGAAGCAGAGAAAAGCGCTCGATATTCCAATCGTCGTTCACCGACGGTATCGTAGTCTGTAACAGAATGCGGACAGGCCGCTTCAGCCAGCGCTCGTAGCACTCCAAGCCGCAGAAGTAGATCAGATAGTCCGTGGCCTCCGGGACAAATGCCTCGGACGCGGGAACCTCGTGCTGACAGACATTGCAAGGGACGCGGTCCAGTATGACGAAGGCATCGGTCGCTGTTCGCGAGAGATCCTTACGCTTATCCATCGTGGCGCTCATGTCGTACGTATATCGCAAGGGGTTAGTAGGTTGCCTACCGCTGTCGTCTCGCCGTGTAGCTGGTCGGTCTTTCGCGGGGACGCCGCGCCGACGTGGGTCGTCCCGTGCACGAACGGGTGGAAAGTGCACGCTCCATTACAGCCGCCTCGGCGAGCGGACAGGAAACCGTCGATCCGAGCGGGCGACTTGAAATCAAGCCGGTGGACGTTTGTCTTCGGTTGGCGATTTGGAATAAAGCACACACGTCTCTTAGACGGCTTAGGACCCCATTTTGTGACAGGTGCGGATCGAGCAGGCTCAAAACGCTGTCGCTATAAAAATCCTTCGTGACCTCGGGGAACGCGCCTTTGGAATTTACGTCATCCGCAATCGAACGTGCGGTATTCCAATTCGCGATCTCAAAATCTAATTCCATCGGCTGTCACAAAAGCTCGCCCCGCCTCGTCTTGTAAGGACACCGGTAGCCGTACCGGTCCAATTAGACGCTGAGGCTTCGCAATGGTCGATCCTAACGAGCTGGCAAAAGGTTCCGTATCGCGTCGAAACTTCCTCAACGATTCCTCTAGAAAGTCCGCCAGGCTCATCAAGCGCGTGAAGGACGTCTACTATCCCGGCGCACCACACGGCCTGACCGCCACGCACCAGGATCAGGTAAATGCGCCTCATGCCTGTCGTGACACTTCACTGAGATCGGCCACCTCAAGGGTGAACTGGCAACCACCGCCGTGGGCGGCAATATACTCAACTTTTTCTGCGAGCAGCGCGAGTACGGCTTGGCGATCGCCCGTCCCTATTGCGGCGAGGAACGTTTTGAGTGCCCGCTCGTAACACTCTGGCGTGACGGCGAATCGAGCGCGGGAGTCACAGAGATGCGCACGTGAGCGACAAATCAGCTGGCGGCAGGCGGCCTCGGATTTGCCGACCATTCGCGCCACTTCCGGATAGTCGTAATCGAAGACCTCGTGAAGGAGGAACGCCGCCCACTCCTCTGGGCCGAGGCGCTCGAGAGCCGCGAGGAATGCTACCCGAACGTCGCCAGCGATTTCGAACTGCGTTTCAGGTGAAGGAACGTAGTCCATAACGATGGACTCAGGCAGCCATGCCCCCGTGTATTGCTCGCGTTCCTTCTTCAGGGCCCGCAGACGATCTAGGCACAAACGGGTAGTGACGGTGATCAAGAAGGCAATCGGCGACTCGATATCCTTCACCTCGGCCTCGTGCCAGCGCAAGTAGGCATCCTGTAAGACGTCCTCGGCGTCGGCGCGCCTCCCTAACATGCGGTAGGCGATCCCGAACAGACGAGACCTGTGGGATTCGAAGATGTCCGTCGCATCATTTATGGTAGCTCTCGTTCTCCAAGTCTTGTCGCCTGGGAAGGTCTCCGACCTTTGACACAACGCGGAATCTTCAGAACAGAGCCTCTCTATCGTTGGCATTTCTCCACCTCGAGCTCTTCGCTTGGAAAATGACAGCGTGCAGATCCTCAGGACCTGCCGCGCGTACGGCTAGAGGTGCACGGCGAGTTCGTGAACGCGGGATGCCGCACACTCATTCCAGGAGGGCAGGCGAGCACTTCCGGAACGCGTCACCTCATGGCACCGTATTGAACGCCTACAAAGTCGCAGGTTGTCTGCAAGTCCGCGTTCGAGATTGACGTTGGTGACACCGACGCAACACTTGCCGCAGCGCGTGACGTGTCTGTGCCATGTGCAACCTGGATGCAAACCTTTACGCGAACGCCCGGGACGTCAGCAGTCGGGAGCAACGGGTGGAACGTGGGGAGAGTGCCGCCGCCGGTGCCTGCGACGAGCAGCACGATGTGATTCGATGGACAACAAAAGAGCGGTCGCCTGGCGGGGACCGCTCGAGAGCACGCGAGTAGGAGATTGGTGGACGCGGGCGCGATAAGATCTCACGCCAGGTGGTCGCGTCGCTCGCGTGCCGGCGCGATACACCGGAAACGCCTGACGAATGTCAGGCGTCGCTGCATATCCGGGACCGGCCGTCTAATTCGGCGAGGAGAGCTGCCTCGCTATCGTCCCATTCCACCTCGGGCGGCATGCGCTCGAGCCGGAGCCACTCGCGCCATGTAGAAGGTGAGCTCCCGTTTCCGTCGCGTGCGTTTGACGCCAGGACGTGCCTACAAGACGGGCGAGAAGCCTGCCTTGTGACGTGACCTGTCACATCAACCAACATCGTTCCGTCTTGTAAACAAGTGACGGCAATTTCCTGGTTCGTCTTCACACGACAGGACACTGACAAGCTCATGAGACTCGGCTGATACGACACGGAAGATCGAGTATGGATCCGCCACTAGACGGCGCGCATCCTCCATCGGCACATCCTCACCGGGAACCACTTCCGTATTGATGTCGACGCGCTGGTTTCGCGGGGTAGGGCGACTTCGAACCTCCATCCCGGCTTGCGACGGTGTCGATCGCGATAGATGTCGCGGCAGCGTTCACAACCACTGAAAGGACCTCTGTATGGGAAAGAAGGCAAAGACCTACAACGTGATACGGCTCGCGCTCCTCGCGCTTGCCGCTGGCGTCGCGGTGGGTGCTGTTTTCCACGCGACGCAGTGGTGGTCGCCCGCATGCTACCAACCGACGGCGCGCCGCATGTCCAACGCGCTGTCACAGAGCGAGTTCCTCAGCCGTCTTGAGTCATATGACTCTCTCGACGTGCATCCCCCAATACACACCCGCCGCTCGTGCTGACACGGCGGCGAGCACCTCACCCTTCGCCCACACGGAGCAAACATGCCAACGCCAATGACACCGCGCGCCTCAGAGCGCTCTCCCGATACGATCGTGTTGGTCCACGGCTTCTGGGTGACGCCGCGCAGCTGGGAGCACTGGATCCCGCACTACGAGGCGAAGGACTACCGCGTCCTCGCCCCCGCATACCCCGGTTTCGAGGTCGAGGTCGAGGCGCTCAACGCCGACCCAACGCCGGTCGAGTGCCTCACGGTCCCAACGGTCATCGCGCATCTGGAGTCGATCGTCGGGGCGCTCGACGCCCCTCCAATCCTCATGGGCCACTCGGCGGGCGGCACGTTTGTGCAGATCCTGCTCGACCACGGCTTCGGCGCTGCGGGAGTGACGTTCAACTCCGCGCCGACCGAGGGCGTCCTCGTCGTGCCGTGGTCGCAGATCCGGGCGACGTTCCCGGTGCTCAAGAGCCCGGCGAACCGGCACCGGGCGGTCGGCCTCACGTACGAGCAGTGGCGCTACACCTTCACCAACACTTTCCCCGAGGCCGAGGCGCGTGCCCTGTACAAGCGATATCACGTGCCCGCGTCGGGCGGCATTCTATGGGACAGCGCGCTCGCGAACCTCGAGCCCGGGCCGCAGGCGACCTGGGTCAACTACCGCAACGCGGCGCGGCCCCCGCTGCTGTTCATCTCCGGCGGTGAGGACCACCTGATGCCGCCGGTCGTGCAGCACTCGAACGCGGCGCACTACACGGCGGAGACGCTCACCGAGGTGACGGTGTTCGAGGGGCGCTCTCACCTGCTCCCCGCGCAGCGCGGCTGGGAGGAGATCGCCGACTACGCACTCTCGTGGGCCGAGCGGCACGTGGTCTCGCGCGCCGAACGCGGCGGCTAACGCTGCTCCGACCCTCCTCATCCACGAGCCGCACTGTCAGGAACGACTTCACCGGGAGCTGACCATGTCGCTAACCGCCGAGCCGTGGGTCATGAGCGCTTAGCATGCGCATGGAATCGTACATTGCCATCAGGAATTGCCATGGCCTCACTTTTGGTGGATCTCGGATGGCGCAAGTTCCGAAGTTGCATTCGGCCGTTGTCAAGGAAGCATTTGTTGCGGCAGCGTTTGCAGAATGCTGACCGCACACCTGTCACAAGAAATAGTGCTCAACCGTCTAAGAGATGTGTGTGCCAATAGCAAATCCCCAACCCGTTGCAGACGTTGGCACATCACCCGAGGCGGATCTCCCGGACACGCGCGGAAAGGTGCAAGAGTTCCTGATCACTACAGCAGAAGGAGACAAACATGAGCTTGGCCATTGCCTCACACCCCGGTAGAACGGGGACCGACGAGCAGGTTCCATCGCGCTACGCGCTGCGGGTCGGCGAGATCGACGTGCTGGTGATCAGCGATGGGGTGTTTCCGCTGACAGCCGCGACGTTGGCCACCAATGCCGACCCGGCCGACCTGGCGGCCTGGCTGCACGACAGGCTCCAGCCGCCGGACGTGTACAAGTGGCCGCTGAACGTGGTCGTGGTGCGTAGCCGCGGCCGGACCGTACTCATCGACTCTGGGGCAGGGTCGGAGTTCCCGGATTTCCCGGGGGTCGGGCAGTTGGCCACGCGACTGGACGCCGCCGGCATCGATCCCGCATCCGTGACCGACGTGGTGCTAACCCACCTGCACGTGGACCACGTTGGCGGGCTGCTCGCCGACGGGCTGAGGGGCCGGCTGCGTCCGGACGTGCCGATTCACCTGGCCGCCGCCGAGGCCAAGTTCTGGTCGTCGCCCGATTTCTCCCGCAACACTTTTGGCGGGTTTCCGGACGTGCTTCGGTCGGCCGAAGAGCGGTTCGTAGACGTGTACCGCAGCCAGCTGCGGCCGTTCGAGAAGGAGTACGAGGTGGCGCCGGGGGTGGTCGTCTGTCGCACCGGCGGCCACACCCTCGGGCACAGCGTGGTCCGCCTGGCGTCCGGCGGCGACCGGCTGACGTTCCTCGGCGATGCCGTGTTCCCGAATCACTTCGACCACCCCGACTGGCACAACGCTTTCGACCACGACCCCGAGGAGGCGGTCCGTGTCCGGGTCAGTCTCTTGCGGGAGCTGGCGGAGACAGGCGAGCCGCTGGTGGCCGCTCACCTGCCGTTCCCGTCCGTCGGCCGGGTGGCGGTCGCCGGCAACGTCTTTCGTTTTGTACCGGCCGACTGGGAGTACTGACCGCTTGTTGGGTTAGGGCCAAACCAGCTAACAAGGGAGGCCCCTGGCTCTGCCGGGGTGGCAGTAGAAGAGGCGCCTAAGCACACGACAAAGGGGATTCCGCGGATGGACGAGTATGAAAGCCTAAGCCACGCGAAGTGGGAGTGCGAGTCTTTATGAACAAGCGAACAGATCCGCAACGATTCGCTGTCGACCCCCGGTCATACTGGACAGCGTCCCTTGCAATGTCTGTCGCGACGAGGTTCCCGCATCCGAAGCGCTCGTCGCGGAGGCCACGGACTCGTAATCTACTTCTAGCGACAGCGGACGGAGCATGCTATGGCGGCCCCGTTGCACGTCCTATGACACGAGAAGATTGCCTGAGCAACTCGCGCCGTTTTGTCGCGCGCCTGCGTCCGGGTCGAAAGCTCACCTCGCCAGGCGGGCTCGGCGCACCTCTCCTATTTTTGAAGGACTCGCGCTAAACCTGTCGCGAGATCATGCGCAGAAAGCGGCTTTTTTAGTACGTCGTCCACCCCAGCTTCACGCGCACGTTCCATCAGCCCGCCGCCAACATAACCGCTTATGAGGAGGGTCGGTATCCTTGGGCGAAGGGCCCGCGCCTCGCGGACCAAAGCGCACCCCGATATGTCAGGCATTCGCTCGTCGGTGATCATGGCGTCGAAACCCGACGGATCGTCACGGAAGGCAGCGAGCGCCGCAATGCCCGAGGTGAAGCTGACCGGCACGTAACCGAGTTTCTTCAGGGTACGCGCGGCCAGCGTCACCAGCGGCTCCTCGTCATCGACAACAAGCACATGTTCCCCATTGCCGACCGGCAGGGTGGAGACACGCCTCTCGACTGTCTCAGGAATACTTCCAGAGCGCGGCAGGAAGACCGTGAACGTGCTGCCTGCACCCGGTCTGCTTCTTACGTCCATCGCGCCGCCAAGATCCATCACGATGCCATGCACGAGCGACAGGCCAAGCCCAGTACCGGAACCGGCCTTTTTGGTACTGAAGAATGGATCGAAGATCTTATCGATGATCTCCTGCGAAATGCCGCCGCCGCTGTCGGCCACTGTGAGTCGAATATACTCCGCGACGCTGAGGTTCCCGACCGTCGCGGGGTGCGCGGATTCGGACTGAAAGACTTCGAGCGATACAGTCAGGGTCCCGCCCGCTGGCATCGCTTGGATTGCGTTTGTCGCCAGATTCATCAGGACCTGATGTACTTGCGTCGGATCTCCCAGTATGGCGGCGGGACCTGCATCAAGTCGTGCTTCCATCAGGACCCCTTGGGGTATCTTCGGCCCGAGCAGATCAAGCGCCTCGCGTATCACTCCTTCGACGTGCACAACAACACGTTCGGCTACACTGCTTCTACTGAAAGCGAGCACGCGGTCGACTAGCGCGCGGCCACGTTCGCCGGCCACCATAATTTTCCTGAGGTCGCGCGCCAGGCGGCTCCGGTTGGGCGCGTCGCGCAGCGCCATCTCGCCGTATCCCAGGATCGCGCTGAGGATATTGTTGAAGTCGTGAGCGATGCCGCCTGCGAGCGTTCCCATTGCCTCGAGTCGATGTGCCTTCTGCAGGTCGGCGTAAAGACGCGCATTCTCGATCGCAATCGCCGCCTGTGATGCAAGCAAGTCCAGGACAGCGATCCGCGCCGGCGTGAATGCGCGCGCCGCCAGCGGGTTCTCCAGGTATAGCACTCCGATCAGCGTCGCCTGTTTGAGCAGCGGCAGACACAGGATCGACCGCGCCCGTTGCTGACGGATATACGGGTCCGAAGTAAAGGGACCCTGCACCCCAGCATCATCGAGGATCACGTTTTCGTGCGTGCGCAGCACGTAATGATAGACGGACTGCGGCAGGTCCTCCGCGCCGACCGATTGGTTGCTCATTTGCACGGCGACCGTGCCGCCGTCAACCGTAACCTCCGCCACGATCCAATGCTCACCGGGCCGAGCAAGTATCAGCAGTCCGCGCCCGGCGCCGGCATGCGTGATCGCAATGCGCATGAGAACGTCAAGCATCTTCTCGAGCACGATCTCGCCAGATACCGCTTGCGATACCTTGATCACGGTCGCGAGATCGAGTCCCTCTACCGAGGTTGTGATGGTGCTCGTCGAAGGGATCGACCGCTCTTCCTCCCGAATACCCGGATAGGTTTCGTCTAGCTGCCGCACCTTCCCGTCGGCGCCCCACCGCAGGTAGCAATGCCGAGCCTTCCGCAGGTAGAGAGTCCCGATGTCGTCGAAGCTCCGGCCAAGATAAAAGCGCGCAGCGAGCTCGTAGGCGAGTCCTTCGTTGTGGACAAAGCCGTTGTCTCGTGCTGACTTGATCGCGCGTTCGTAAAGACGTCCGGCATCGAGATGTCGGCCTTCGATTCGCGCAATCTCCGCCCCTACCAGTGCGGCGCGGTTCTCAAAGTTCTCTGGGCAGTTCTCTGCCCATTCTGCAAGTTGTTTGTGGTAGGCGGTTAGAGGCTCGACATGTTGCCGGTATTGACCAGGTAGCGCGGCATCGCAGGACGCCGCATGGCTGAGTGCACTATAGAAGCATGCCTCCGCCGATTCAACAAAGCCTTCCGAGGCCCAGAGCAGCGGTTGTGCGTTCAACGAAGCGTCGATGGCTGCCAAATAGTCTCCGGCAAAGAAACGTGCCTGCAGCTTGCGGATCCAGTACCAGCACGCAGTGAACGCCAACCCGGGGTCACTCGAGAAACGCCGCTCCATCTGGGCCTCATCGAACTCTGCCCCGTTGAAGCAGCCGAAAGTCGCCGTCGAGCCGCGGAGTGTGCGGATCAGCGCAAGCTGCGTCGCGATGTTGTCAACCACGAGACCGAAGCGGATTTTCAGTGCAAACGCCAAGCCTCGCTCGGCTTCGCCTTGCGCTTCGGCGAGCGCATCGCCGGCTGCGAGAAAGTTCCCGATCAAGTTGTGCCAAGAATATGCCGCCCAAGTGACATCGCCGATGGTATTTGCGGAATCGAACCCCTGCCGGATCAATTCGCGGGCCATTCGCCAATGTCTGGTCCAAGACACGGTGTAAACGCCGAACCCTATGTGCGTCCGGGCCTTGAACCTCCTCAGGCCCCGCCGCTCGACCAGGTCGTAGCCCAGCTGGCCTAACCGAAAGCCGAACTTGTAGTTTCCAAATCGCACGCCGGCAAGGACGCCACCATGGACGTAGGCATAACAGGACGCATCGGTGTTGCCATGTTCCAAGCTGAAATTAACGATCCGCCATAGGAGCAGGACGAACAGATTCCTGTCCGTAAACGTTGCAGGCGGTATGGCTTTATCCATAACTTCCACAGCGGCCGCGGATTCGGGTTTGCTCATCAGCGGCAGAGCGATGAGCTCGTCGATCTCTCGGTCGCCTAACAGCGACCGAGTCCGCTCATATTCCCGCCGCACTGCCTCTTCTGTAGGGTGAGGCTCCCACTCGCCGCCCAGATTACGGAGGTAGCCGAGCGCAACGTCGACCGCAAAGTCGCTCCGCATGAGCGTCGTGTACAAGTCAATGCGCAAACAGGCGACCGCCGCCTGGTCGACAGGGCCGGCGGCGCGTGACGCGAGCATCACTAACCGTGCCTCCGCCGCTGCCAGCTCGCCTGTCAGGAACTCGCACTCCGCGCGGTGGAACTCCAAGGCGAACATGAGGTCCGGCCGGTAATCCCAACCGCCGTCTGCCAGCAGTGTTGTCCCAGCGACGAGATAGTGCAGGGCTGAGACATAGGCCGTGGAAGCTTTCGCTCGCTTGCTCGCAATCAGGTTGAGCTCCGCCAACCGCTCCCTTTCGTCGCCCGAGTCGATCAGGGCAGCACCGCGGTTGAGCTGATTGACGATCTCGAAGATCCTCTCTTCGCGCTCGTTCGGAGAGGTGTGCGCCGCCAACAGCCTGCCGATTCGGAGATGAGCCTGTGCCCGCCCTTCCTCCGGGATCAGAGAGTAGGCGGCCTCCTGAACCCGGTCGTGAAGGAAGCGATACGAATCTTTCAAGCGCAAGATAAAACCAGACCCGACCGCTTCTGCAAGTTCGGCATGCATTTGCTCTATTGAGTCCTGGTAGACCACACGTAGCATTGCGAACTCTGCGCTGTTACCCAGGCAGGCGAGCTCCTTCAGTGCATTCTGGGTCTCCGGGACTAAGCGGGCTAACTTCCGGACCATGAGGTCCACCACATTATCGGTATACCCTTTGGCGTGAATGCGATTCAGGTCCCAAGACCATCGCCCCCGGATATGATCAAAGTCGAGCAAACCTTCTTCAAAAAGTGCAGAAAGGAATTGGATCGCAAAAAACGGATTGCCGGTCGTCTTGTCATGGACCAATTCCGCGAGCGGGCTGGCATCCCCCGGTTCACAACGAAGAGAGTCTGCAATTAATTGCGCCAGGTTTTCACGAGTTAGAGGCGCAAGTACGATGTCCTGCAGTGACGCTCCGGCCTGGCGCATGGCTTGCAGCTTGCGCATCAGCGGATGTGTCGCGTCCACTTCGTTGTCCCGATAGGCACCGATCAACATGAGGTGCTTCACGTCTGGCTGCGTTAGTAGGTCCTCCATCAGGTCCAAGGTCGCCGCGTCGAGCCATTGCAGATCGTCGAGAAACAGGGCCAAGGGATGTTCCGGCCGCGCGAATACACCAATGAATCGACGGAATACCAAATGGAACCGGCGCTGTTCCTCCTGCGGCGGAAGCTCGGGAACTGGTGGTTGCTCTCCAATAATCGTTTTCAATTCCGGGACCAGACCCACCATCAGTTGTCCGTTCGGATCGAGCGCCGCATGAAGGGCATCGCGCCACTTGCTCAACTCCTCTTCGCTCTTACTCAGAAGAGGTCGGACAAGGCTCTGAAAGGCCTGTGCTAAGGTGGCGTACGGAATATCCCGCTTGTACTGGTCGAACTTGCCCGATGCAAAAAGGCCGCGCGGAGGCACCAGCGGTTTGTGCAGCTCATTGACGACGGCGGATTTGCCGATGCCGGAGTAGCCGGAAACCAGCACCAGCTCCGGCTTGCCGCTCTTTACCATGCGGTCAAAGGAGGAGAGCAATATATCGACCTCTCCCTCGCGCCCGTACAGCTTCTCCGGAATGAGTAGCCGGTCGGGCCTGTCGTGTTCGCCAAGCGCAAAATCCTCGACGTTGCCCGTTGCTTCCCACTGCGCAAGGCAGCGCTTGAGATCGCTCGCCACGCCGGCCGCCGTCTGATATCGCTCTTCCGCCGTTTTCGCGAGCAGCTTGACGACGATGGCAGAGAGTGTGCCGGGTACCTCGAGGACTCGCTTGATGGGGGGCACCGGCTGGCGCGCGATATGGTAGTGGACGAGCTCCATCGGGTCCGTGGCGGTGAAGGGCAGCTCTCCGGTGAGCATCTGGTAGAAGGTCACACCGAGCGCATAGAGGTCACTGCGCGCGTCAACCGACCGATTCATGCGACCGGTCTGCTCGGGCGCCATATACGCGAGGGTTCCCGCAATCGTTTCTGGCAGGTCCGGCGCCTGACGCTCGCGCGCCAGACGCGAGGCAATACCGAATCCGGTCAGCCAGGCAGTCCCGGTGTCGGGATCGACCAGCACGTGATCAGGTTTGATGTCCTTGTGAATCAGCCCCTGGGCATGGACGCACCCAAGAGCGACCGACATTCCGATGGCAATGCGTAGAAAGGTGCCGGTCTCCCAGTGCCGATCGAGGAATCTGCTCAGCAGTTCTCCACCCGGATCGGAAAGCACGAGGACGCTGCGCCCGTGCTCGTGCGTAAGCGTGAGCGGTTTGGCGGCCCAATCCGGGTGCAGACTGTCGCGAAGCACGTATTCGTGCTTCAGTCGTTCTACGCTGCGGGGTGCGGGCTGCTCCGCCGTGGTCGCGACAACCAGCCTGTTGTCCATATCCCGGTCGGCGGCAAGCCGAAACAGGACGTACTCGCCATCGCGTCTGAGAGCTTTTGCGTTAGGCCATGGAGGCAGCAAGCTGATCTTCGTCATCGACGACCTCCACCTTAGGCGTCTGAGCGCAGCAGCCGATGGTCCGATATGCTAGCTGAGCCATTAGGACCGCTGCAGAGAAACTGTCGCCGTTACGACAACAACGCGTTGTCTGTTCCCACGCACTTGGTGTGAAATTCAATGCTCGACCGAACCAAATACGCCGGCGCTCCCCTCACTGGCGGTCGATAGACTCGCCTACTGCCGACAGCAGCTCGTCACGCGTGAACGGCTTCGGTAGCACTTTGCGCACCCCGAGTTGGCGCGGCACATCGCTCGAGGAGTCCGTACCTTGTCTGAATCTCGCAGAGAGAAGCAGGATGGGGCCAGCATACGCTTTCCGCACGGACGTGATAACCTCTTCCGCATTGCGCGGCGTCGGTACGTCGATAATCACCAGGTGAGGTTTCCCCCTCGCGCCAAACGCCCGAGGAAGCCTCTGTGATGTTGCAACGACCACGGCGTAACCTGCCTCGCCCAGCCAGCGCTGGAGTAAGTCAAGAACCAGGTCGTTCGTTTCGACGACAAGTATGCGCTCCTTCTCGTGCACGATACCTCTGCTGGGCGATGGTCGATTCGCTCCTGCTCCGCAGGGAACACGAGCCCAGGCCTACTGTTCGTGCTCATTTCAGACCACAAATCAGTCAAGAATGTGTGAGGATCGTCCGTATTTTTGCCACCTGACACAATTACTTTCCGCGAGGACAAGTGGGTGCGATACTTGGTATGCATCCTCTCCCTCATGCCTAATGGGGTGCTGACATACGTGAGCGCGAGTTCGCCGGTGAAGATGCCTCCTAGTCCGACGCACGTTCTGGTCGTCGATGACGATCCTTTGGTACGCGAGATGGTCGTCGATTACCTGGGCGATAACGAGATACGGGTTACGGCGCTTGAGAGCGGTTGGGAAATCGCGGACGTCGCTGCGCACGAGATGATCGACCTCCTGATTCTCGACCTGAAGCTGCCCGGTGAGGACGGAATGGATATCGCGCGGCGTATACGGGCCGAGTCCAACATACCGATCATCATGCTGACGGCGCGCAAAGAGGAAGCTGATCGGGTGATGGCACTTGAACTGGGCGCGGACGACTACCTGACGAAGCCTTTCTCGCCGCGCGAGCTGCTGGCGCGCATTCGCGCCCTGCTGCGCCGTTCACGTTCCCACGAAACTATGGCGGAGGGGTTGGCGAAAGTACGCGCTTACCGCTTCGCCGGCTGGGAGCTGAATGTCCGGGTACGGCGGCTGAAGTCACCGCAGGGCGACGTGGTGACGCTGCGGAATGCCGAGTTTAACCTGCTTGCGGCGTTCCTCGCCTCGCCGCAGCGGGTGCTTACACGGGAGCAGTTGCTCAGCATGTCGCACGTACATAACGACGAGGTCTACGACCGCGCTATCGACACTCAGGTGGGTCGTCTGCGTCAAAAACTCGAAGAGCACGGTGTCGACCAAGAACTAATACACACCGAGCGAGGAGTGGGATACATATTTACCGTACCCGTCGAGGTCGTGCGTTGAAAGCGCTCGGATGGTGCGAGCGCTGAATACAGGTAGTTCCGGCGCCTAGTCAGGACAGATCGCCAGGTCGAGCCCAAACCCGCTCCGAGGGTTCGGCGTTAGCCTCCCAGGCCGCGGTGATCGCGCGGTGCCCGCGGCGGCAAAACGTTCACAGAGGCCACTAAGATGATGCCGGAGTTAGACTCGAATCCCCGTGGGGGCGCCAATAAAACAATAAGTTACAAGAACCCGTCACCCAGTGTGTAAAGCATGTATAAAAGAGCAGTGGAGTCAGGTGGAGCGGGGTCCTTCAACCAGCATCTCGGGACCGCGTACCCCATCGGTGGGACAAAGTCGGCCATCACTCTGCCTGTCGCATTTCTAGCGGCAGAGTCGTTTTTAGAAGCTGGCTCGCGCGCGTATCGATTGCTTCACGATGAATTTTTTGAGAGAGAAGTCCGCACGAGCGTAGGTTTGGACTTTGATCGGGCGTTGGGGTTCGGCGTTCCGGCAGTGGCAAACATGTCGTTTGCACTCGAACTTTTTCTCAAGGTGCACGGAGCTCAACATACCGGACAGTACCCGAGCGGTCACAGTATCACCAACCTCTATAATCACCTGCCGAGCAACGCGAGAGATCGCATCCAACGCAGCTTCGCGAACAGCTGTCGGGAAGATCGATTCCCCTACCTGACCAAGTTTGACCTTATGACAACGACCGGAAAGGGACCGGGTGATCTTAGCTTCACACTCGTGATGGGCGACGAAGAACAACCCGACCCTGATGATCCCCAGACGATGTCCGCAATTGTTCGGATGGCCAGTGATCTTTTCACCGTATGGCGGTATATCTACGAGCGCGGTGCGGGCCCTGGTCAGCTCACTGTTGACTTCTTCGGACTAAACCACTTCATTCGTGGTGTTCGAGCGGAGGTCAAGTCGTTTCAGGGCGCCGTCACTATCGAGGTGGGATAAGGGGCGCCTCTTAGACCGGTGTTGTCTCCAGTCGGGAAACATACTCTATTGGTGCCCAGATCCATCTTGTCCGGCGCGCCCACTTAATCGCGAGCGCAAATCCGTGCTCGGTTTGGTGCAGCCCCTGTCACCAGGTAGTCGTTTCCCGGGGCCAAAAGCGGCCGGCCGTGATAATTTTCCGAAGCTGACGTCGACCAAAGCAGTTGCGGAACCGCTAGTTATCCGAAGCCGAGAAGCTGACGTCTACGCCTCCGGCCTTGCCCGGCGCGAAACGTTTTCGTCGAAGCTCTCTGGGGTGGGTGACTTTCTTCGTACTACTTCATTTTCCCGGACATTTGGGAAGCAACGCCCAGGGCCTTGGCCAAGAACCCGTGCAAGCGCGCCTCGTGTATGTCCTGCGTGATGGTAGCGATCTGCGTCGCCAGGGCGTTCAATTCCTCTGGCGCCGGCACCGGTTCCCAAGGCACGACCATGCTGTACTGCTTTGGAGCGAACGTCGCCTTCAAAGTGGCGACGGTGCTAACGCTGACGGCGGACACGGACCGTGCGGAAGTGATAACCGTCAAAGCCGTGGGCGGTTGCTTCTGTCCTTGATTCATGATGAAGGGATCCTTCAGTGGTTGCAACTCACTCCATCCCCCCATTCGAAAGCTGTATTCTTGGAGATTCCGCTCGAAACGACAAATTATGTCACCAGTTCCATTGCCTTTGCATCTGATGCGCAACACGAAGGCACCAAATTAGTCGCAACGGCGTTCAGGCACGACTGGTTCCGCTTGAGCGCCTGCATCAAGGCGCCGATGAAAGTCGGCAGTTGCCATTGGCATCGGACAGATGTCGGCCTCACCATCCAGCACGTGTAGCAGGACTTCGGGTCAAGAGCACCCCGCTCACGACCATGCCCCACACCAGGCCGATGGCGGGCGAGACGAAGCGCGAATAGACGCCGTCCGGTGCCCAGAATCCGCCGCTCAGCCAGGTGGTGCCGCCTAGCAAGACGAGCACGACGGCAGCGACCCCGGCCGCGAAGAGCGCGT
>JBGPPC010000011.1:0-26848 GCA_041488355.1 Gammaproteobacteria bacterium | reverse complement strand
GCTATTGGCGTTACGGGGAATCGGGGCAAGCGGCTTATGCACATGAGTTCATGTAACGCATGAAGAATGCGACGAAAATTCTTGCGTTTTCGTGACCATGAACTAACAAGCTGATTCCCGGAAGAAAAGCCGACCTGACTCAGTAGCCCCCGATTCGTGCCTAAGCCCACCGTGGCGGGCTTTGCGCCCAGGAAGCAGCGCTTTATTCACAATGTTATCCACAGGCGCCTCAGAACTCTGCCACGCACGCGGAGCTCGGGGCGAAACACGGAGAGTTGCGTCCATCTAGGTGAGCGCCCGCGTCGGCGGTCTTGAATTTGTATACCGGACGCGGAGACTTGTCTTCGTAGTAAGGCATCATCTGCGGGATGAGCGCGGCGAGCGATTGCAGCCTCTTCTCTCCGGCGGGACGGGTGCTGAGCCAATCGGATTGGCCTCTGGTGCCGGTGGCGTCGAGCATTTTTTCCCAGAGCTTCGGCGCGGCGTGAGGATCGTAGCCGGCCTTCGCGGCCAGCTCGATGCCGATGCGGTCGGCCTCCGCTTCCTGGGTCCGACTGTTGGGCAGCTGTACACCGACGGTGGTAGCTACAGCGGCGGCCTGCAGTGCGGCCTGGCCCTTGGGGTCGCCCCCAAGCACTGCAGCGGCCACCGACAGGCCGGCCTGCTGGGCCATGGCGACAGACATGCGTTCGGCCGTGTGCTTGGCGAGCGCGTGGCCGATCTCGTGGCCCATCACCTGGGCAATCTCATCGTCGGTGAGGTGAAGCTGCTGGATGATGCCGGTGTAGATCGCCATGCGCCCGCCCGCCATGCACCAGGCGTTGAGCGTCTTGGGGTCGTCGATCACCGCCACCTGCCAATCCCAGCTCGCGGTCTCGGGACGATACAGGATCGCCTGCGCCACCAGGCGCGCCGTGATCGCGTCTACGCGCGCCTTGAGCGCTGGATCATCGTTGACCTTGCCCTGCTTCTGGAGCGGCGCAAGCGTCTGCGCGTAGGCCTGCTTCGAAGCCTCGATAGCCTGTGACTCGGGCACTAGCATGAATTGCTTGCGCCCGGTCACCGGTGCGCTCTGGCAGGCGACGGCGCCGGCCGCGACAGCCAGCACACAACGATGCCGGAAAGCTTCATGCTGAGGTTCTCGTGTGGGGTGGGGCGACGCCTCGGTCCAGCCTCAAAGCCCGGTCGTGCGGGATTATAGTTCATGCAGATGAGGGCTCCGTGCTATGCAGCAAGCTTCAGGGTTGGCGCAACGGCTCGAGGTCTCGCGCGGGAACATCGTGACCCTGGCGGTTGACGCCATCGTCAACGCGGCCAACTCCTCGCTGCTCGGCGGGGGCGGCGTGGACGGAGCGATCCATCGCGCCGCCGGGCCGGAGCTGCTGGAGGAGTGTCGCAAGCTGAACGGCTGCCCACCCGGCCAGGCCAAGCTGACCCGCGGCTATCGTCTGCCGGCGCGCTACGTCATTCACACAGTGGGACCCGTCTGGTCGGGCGGCGGCCGCGGCGAACCGGAAACTTTGGCCGCGTGCTACCGCAATTCGCTAGCGCTTGCGGTAGCGCACGAGATTCGCACCATCGCATTTCCGGCCATCAGCTGTGGTGTCTACGGGTATCCGCTGGACCGGGCCGCACGAATTGCCGTGCGCGAAACCGCGACGTTCCTGGAACAGGACACGCACCTTGAGAAGGTGTATTTGGTTTGCTTCGGCCAGGACGTGCACGAGGCGTATGTCGACGCGATCAGCGCGAGGCTCGCCTAGTGCGTCGGACTTTGAGCGGGCCTGGACCGCACGGCGCTCTGATGCCCCCTGCAGGTTTCGGCAGGCCCGATCCCGACTAGAATGCACCCCGCGGGCTATGCGCAACGGGACTTTGGAGATGGAACACCGCGAAACGCGACAGCACCCATCCGGCGTCACAGGAGGCGAGAATGTCCAGACATCGTAGCTACGTTCCGCGAGGCGTCATCCCGGCCGTGCTGCTGCCGTTTCACGAGGACCTGTCGATCGACGAGCCGTCCTTCCGCGCCCATCTGCGCGACCTGGCGTGCGTCGAGGGCCTGTCCGCCCTTACGATCAACGCGCACGCCTCGGAGGTCGCGTCCTGCACGTTCGACGAGCAGCAACGCGTGCTCGACATCGCGCAGGACGAGGTGGGTGCACGGCTCCCGTTGATCAGCGGCGTGTACGCCGATGGCAGCCTCGAGGCCGCGCGCCTTGCGGAGATGGCGCACGCTGGCGGCGCGTCGGCGCTGCTGGTGTTTCCGCCGGGTGTCTACACCTTCGGTCAGCGTCCGGAGATGGCAGTGGAGCACTTCAAGCGTATCGCACAGGTCACGGACCTTCCGCTGATCGCTTTCCAATACCCGCTCGCCGGCGGGCAGGGCTATCCGTTGCCTACCCTGCTCAGGATCATCGAGGCGGTGCCAACGGTGCGCGCGATCAAGGACTGGTGCATGAATCCTCAGCTGCACGCGCAGCAGGTCCGCGCGCTGCGCACACTGACGCCGCCGGTCCACGTCCTCACCACGCATAGCGCCTGGCTGATGAGCTCCCTCGTCCTGGGCTGCGACGGACTGTTGTCGGGCAGCGGCTCGGTGATCGCCGATCTGCAGGCCCGGTTGTTCCGCGCGGTGCAGGCGAATGAGCTGGCCGCCGCCCGCGCCATCGACGAGCGCATTTGGCCGACTGCGGAGGTGTTTTACGCGGAACCGTGGGTGGACATGCACAACCGCATGAAGGAGGCGCTGGTCCTGCTCGGCAAACTCCCGCGCGCGGTGGTGCGCCCGCCACTGGTGAAGATCGGGCCGGCAGAAATCGAGCGCATACGACGGGCCCTGGTACACGCGAACCTGCTGTCCGAGGCAGCGCGCGCGAGGAAGTCGGCCTGATCATTGCCGCCTTTGCGTCCGTGGAGAACTGATGGATCGCCTGGGGGCGATGGAGATGTTCGTGCGCATCGTGGAAACAGGCAGCTTCTCCGCGGTGGCGCGCCAGCTGGGGACCACACAGCCAACCATCAGCAAGCAGCTCACGGCGCTGGAGAAGCAGCTTCAGACGCGGCTGCTCCACCGCTCTACCCGCAGCCTCAGCCTGACCGAGGCCGGGGCGGCCTACTATGAGCGCTGCAGGCGCATCCTCGACGAGGTGCGGGAGGCGGAAGCCGCGCTCGGACGGCTGCAGTCGGGGCTCACAGGGACGCTGCACGTCAATGGTTCCATCGCTCTGGGCCAGATATTCCTCACCCCATTGGTCCTCAAGTTCCAGCAGCAGTACCCGGAGCTGGCGATCGAGCTCTCACTGAGCGACCGCTACATCGATCTGGTGGAGGAGGGCGTGGACGTGGCGGTGCGCGTCGGTCGCTTGGCGGACTCCAACCTGGTGGCCCGTCGGCTCGGCAGCACGCGCCGGATGCTGGTGGCTACGCCCGCGTACCTGGCTGCGCACGGCGCCCCCGAGAGGCCCGAAGACCTCGTGCGCCATAGCTGTCTGCTCTACGCCTACCTCTCAACCGGCGACGAGTGGCTGTTCAACGGCCCGGACGGTGAGATCCGCGTGCGGGTGCACGGCAACTTCAAAGCCAACAACGGCCACGTCATCCGCGAAGCTCTGCTGGCGAGCGTCGGCGTTGCGCTCACACCGGACTGGCTGATCCACGACCAGTTGGAGGCTGGCGAGGTCGTGGCGCTTCTGCCGGAGTTCGCCACCCCGCCGCTCGAGATCAATGCGGTCTATCCGTCCGGACGGCACGTCTCGGCCAAGGTGCGCGCGTTCATCGAATTCTTGCGCAACGAGTTCAGAGCGATCCCCGCCTTTGCAGCGCAGTGACCTAGCCTGGATTTCCACGCCCCGCTATTGGCCTAACGGGGCTCACTCTTGGAGCGGCCTCAGGCGCTCATGTGCAGCGTGTCATTGTGCCACCACGGTACCTTCACCGGGGAGTCGAGCATTCCCGAAGCGATGATGATGGGCAGATGGGCACGGCGTTGAAAGCGCACGTGCACCTCGGTGGCTGAGACGCCCACATTGGCGGGGGTGGCGATGAGGTCGCGGAAGATGTGACGCGCCTGTGCCTCGACATAGCCGCGCATGCGCCGTGCCAGGAGGCGCTACAAGCCGCTGGCGATCACCAACAGCGCCATGTCGAAATCCACCTTCAGCCCCACCGCCGAGGACAGCGCATCCATGTGGAAGAAGCGCACCGCATCGGGCAGGACATTCTCGATCAGCATGCGTTGCGCGTAGCGGGTGAGCAGCTGGGCCGGGGTGGTGTGCCGCTCATTGGTGAGCAGGATGGTGGGCTCCTCATGGCCCAAGTCCAACACGAACAGCTGGCGCAAGCTTGCCCCGGCCAGTGTCACCGGCTGCTCGAACACGCGCGGGGTCCTGTACTTGCGCGCGGGCACCTCCAGCTTTACACGCCGCCAGGCCGAGACGGGCAACTCCTCGATGTCACTGAGCAGCCCCGGGGAACGGCGCCGCAGCGTGATGAAGTTGATGCCCGAGCGATCCAGACGGGCGAACTGGGCGTAAGGGGTCAGCCGCGAATCGAACACCAAGTGGCGGGGATTCTGGCCGTGGTGTTTCTTCCAAAAGTCGACGAAGCCGAAGATCTCCTCGGCTTCTTCTAGTTCTCCTGACGAGGTAAAACTGGGCACCGGATCGCGTCCATCTCGATCCCTGCGACAAAACGCCGCAGCAGTGTTTTGGCGCCCCGCGTTTATGCTACCGCTGTCATGTCGCATAACATCGACTCGAGCGCAAGGATCAATCACGTGAAAATGTTCTTCAGCCTCTTGGGCCTTACCGCTCTATTAGCCTGGACCGGGCCCGCCCTGTCAGCCGTCAACATCTTCGCCTGCCAGCCGGAGTGGGGTGCTCTGGCGAACGAGATCGGGGGCGATCGCGTCAGCGCCTACACCGCCACTTCGGCGCTACAGGATCACCATAAAATCCAGGCGCGGCCGAGCCTGATCGCCCACGCCCGAGTCGCGGACCTGGTCGTTTGCACCGGCGCCGAGGTGGAGGTCGGCTGGATGCCCGTGGTCCTCGGGCAGTGCGGGAACGATAGAATTGTGGCCGGCAAGCCCGGTAACCTCGAGGCGTCGAACTACGTCCAGCTCAAGGAAGTGCCCAAGCTACTGGACAGGTCGTTGGGAGACGTACACCCGAGAGGCAACCCTGCCATCCACTGGGACCCCCACAACATTCAGCTAGTGGCCGAGGAACTGGCCAGCCGTTTGGCTCGTCTCGACCCAGCAGGGAAAACCTACTATGAATCGCGCCTGGCGTCGTTCACCCAGCGCTGGGCAGAGGCGACCAAGCGCTGGGAGCAAGAGGCCGCCCCGCTCAAGGGTGTTACTGTCATCGAACATCACAAGGAGTTGACCTACCTTTTCGATTGGCTGGGCATGCCGGTGGTCGGAGCGTTGGAGCCGAAGCCCGGCGTCGAGCCCACCTCCTCACATCTGTTCGAGCTGTTTCAGCAGCAAAAGACAAATCCCGCCGCGCTTATTGTGCGAACTACTCAGAAGAGCCCTGACGCGGCAGAGTGGCTCTCCGGCCAAATCAAAATTCCGGAGATCGCCCTGCCCGCGTCCGTGGGGGGAACACCGGGCGCGAAGGATCTATTCAGCATGTACGACGATGCCATAAGCCGTCTCCTTGTGGCTCACAGCACAAGGCAGTGACATAGGATTGAAAGTGCCGGAATGTCCGCTGCTGGGCCGCATCCTGCTGTTCGTAGTGCACGGAACAGCGCGCCGAACGGGATGAATCTGGGCATGGTCCCGAAGGCGTTCGAATCTCCTAAGGCGTCCCGACGGGGTTCGAGCCTTATGCGGGTGAACTGCTTCTGGTTGCCTAGACTCGGGCCGGCCGCCATCGGTCAGTATCCCCTTCGCGGCGCCAGATAATCAGAAGCGTGCAGAAATGCGGGCCCTTTTCATTTCGGCCGGCGCCCCGTTGGTGCCCCTCGCCGCCCGGAAAGCGGAGCCAGACCAAGTGGCGGGGCTCATGACGTAATCGGTTGCATTAGAGGTTGGTTTGATGCACTATCCCCGAGTACGCGTTTGATCGGATAGGTCGGCCTGGATTGGTGGGCTACACAGGGCATGTCCAAACATCGGAGCAATCGGAAACAGAGTTTGCGCACTTGGGTTATCCAAGTGGCGCTGCTGTGCTTCATTGGGCTCCATAGTCTTGGCCTGCTTCATAAACACCCTACCGTAGCGGAGCACGACGCTTGTCTTGCCTGCCAGGTGGTGGACCATCAACCACTCGGTGTAGCTGACGCGGCTTCCGGGTCCGTATTTTATTTACTGGCTCTGCTGTTCCTGGTGCTGCTTTGGCATCCAGGCGTAGTTCTTGGTTTCCAGTTCTTCAATCGCCCTCCGTCGCGGGCGCCCCCTTTCTCTCTCATCTCCTAGGCGCCAAAGGCGCTCGTGGTGTGTCGGCTAAGCGGCCGATGTTCACCGCTTTCTGACTTACTCGAGCGTTGGGTACCCCATCAGGGGTCCGCTTCCTCCGGTTTGGTCCCGACTCGTCTACGTTTTAAGGACGAGGGAAATGAAAAATAGTGAGCGAGATCACGGGCAGTTGTCCAATCTCCGCAACTCCGACGTCAGTCATCGTAGCTGGGCCAGTGTCCAGGGCCAGGACGTTTCCATTGGCCCAGCTTCCGGCTTGGTGCGAACCCAAAACTTAACAGGACTGGCGGCCGATGTTCGCGCTTAGGCAAATCCGCCACGCTTACGACGGACAGGAGGTGCTGCGCCTTGACGACTGGTCCGTGGCGCAGGGCGAGCCTTGGCTGATCCTGGGTCCGTCTGGCAGCGGCAAGACGACGCTGCTGCACATCCTCGCGGGGATTCTCACGCCGAGCGAAGGCAGCGTCGCCATTGCCGGGCAGGATCTCGATCAGCTTCCTGCGTCTGAGCTCGATCGCTTCCGGGGCCGCCACATCGGC
The DNA here is from genome assembly GCA_041488355.1 of Gammaproteobacteria bacterium. Lineage (GTDB taxonomy): Bacteria > Pseudomonadota > Gammaproteobacteria > Burkholderiales > SHXO01 > SHXO01. The sequence goes on along the minus strand of JBGPPC010000011.1, from coordinate 19,879 downwards.
ATCGTGTTTCAGCGCCTGCACCTCATCTCGAGCCTGACGGTGCTGGGCAACCTTCTGCTCGCGCAGTATCTGGCGGGCGCAACGCAGGACCTGCAGGGCGCCCACGTTCTACTTGCGAGCCTGGGACTGGCCGATAAGGCCTACAGCCGGCCGCATGCGCTCAGCTTCGGTCAGTCTCAGCGAGCCGCCGTGGCTCGGGCCGTAGTGAACAAGCCGCTCTTGATCCTGGCCGATGAGCCCACGTCCAATCTTGACGATGCGACCGCGGTTGCAGCCCTCGATGTGTTGCTCGCGCAGGCTCGATCGTGCAACGCGACACTGGTCATCGCCACCCACGACCGCAGGATCAGGGAGCGGTTCGAGCATCAGATCACCTTGGGTGCCGTCTCGTGAACCTGCTGCGCTTGTCACTTGCCTACATCCGCGCGAGGGCGCTGAACGCCGCACTTAATGTGCTGCTCCTCGGGCTGGGCGTTGCGACCATCGTGGTGCTGTTGCTGTTCACGCACCAATTCGAGCAGCGGCTGGAGCGTGACTCGAAGGGGATCGATCTGGTGGTTGGCGCCAAGGGCAGCCCACTGCAGTTGATCCTGTCTTCCGTCTATCACGTGGACATTCCCACCGGCAATATCCCGCTCGCGGATGCAGAAAAGCTCAAGACCAACCCGCTCATCAAAGCCACAGTGCCCCTGGCCTTGGGGGACAGCTACGAAGGTTTTCGAATCGTTGGAACGAATCACGACTACGTATCGCTATACGATGGGAAGACCACCGAAGGCAGGCTGTGGGAGAAATCCTACGAAGCGGTGCTGGGCAGCGAGGTCGCCGCACACGCCCGTCTCAAGGTAGGTGACAAGTTCGTCGGCAGCCATGGCATCGTGGAGGCGGGGGAGAAGCACGCGAACTCGCCCTACACCATCGTAGGCCTGCTAGCTCCGAGCGGAAGCGTCCTGGACCGCCTGGTGCTCACCAGCGTGGAAAGCGTCTGGGAAATCCATGGCCAGGGGCCCCACGAGAAAGACGGGGCCGAGGAAGACAACCGTGGCGATCCGAGCAAGCCGCGGCACCCCCAACCTCAGGAACTGACCGCGCTGCTGATTCAATATGCATCGCCCATGGCAGCAGCGATGCTGCCGCGGCAAATCAACAGTCAATCGGCCTTGCAAGCCGCCTCACCCGCGTTCGAGTCAGCCCGGCTGCTCAATCTCGTGGGGGTCGGGGTGCAAACCGTGCAGGCTTTCGCACTGATCCTGATCCTGTGTGCGGGCCTGTCCGTCTTTATCGCCCTGTACAACGCTCTACGCGAGCGCAGCTACGACCTCGCCGTGATGAGAAGCCTGGGCGCGTCGCGCGGCAAGTTGCTTGCGACAATTCTAATAGAGGGGCTGATCCTGGCGTCCGGGGGCGTCGTGCTGGGCTTGGCTCTGGGGCATGTGCTCACTGAGGTACTAGGAGGGTGGCTGCGGGCCTCGCAGCGGGTTTACGTTACCGGTTGGACTGTCGTACCAGGTGAACTCGCGCTCGTCTTAACAGCGCTCGCGATCGGATTGCTCTCCGCCCTGCTACCGGCTGTTCTGGCTTATCGCACCGACATCGCTGGAGTTCTTGCACGGAGGTAAGAGATGAGACGACTGTTTTGGATCACGGCTTTGAGCGTGGTTGCACCGCTGGTGCTTGCTGCCGACCCGACGCCCAAAAACGAGGTGTCAGCGACAGACACGCCTGCCTCCGCTTGGAGCCCCGCGCGCTCCGCAGCCGACTCGAAGGGCATACTGTCCTGGAAGACGCTCGCGCAAGTCGAGGAGGTGAAGGTCAACGACAAGCTCGTGCCAAAGTTCAGCGCGCAGATCTCTGCCCTAGACACCAAGGAAGTGAGGCTTCAGGGGTTCATGATGCCCCTCGAGCCGGGCACGAAGCAGAAGCGGTTCCTGCTCTCCGCCAACGTGCCCAGTTGTCCGTTCTGCATGCCTGGCGGCCCTGATTCGCTGATCGAGGTGCTCTGCAAGAAACCCATCGCCTTCAACATGGAGCCCATCGTCATCTCGGGGAAGCTGTCCGTGTTAAAGGACGATCCGACCGGACTCTGGTACCGGGTCACCGACGCGGCGCTGGTTTCGGAGGGGAAGATGTGAAGCCGCCGCGTAAACAAAGAGTCGAGGGCACGTTTACATTGCAGCGTGGAGTTGCTGGTCTCTCAATCTCTGAGAAATGCGGCGGGTGGAGTAGTGGAGGGTAGAGGTATGAAGAAAGCAAGGAAGAAAGCAAGAAGGATTACGGTACAGGAGTGGTTTTATCTTGGGTGTCTAGTGCTTGGTGGCACTTTGGGTGTGATTGCTGTCTCCATCATGGCCTCCAGGCCACCGCCGGAGCATCCCTCTAAGCTGCTCGAGGCACCTGGTGTTGTCCCTTGGTACACCTTAACCAAGGTGAGCTTCATGCAGCGTGACGGGAAGTCCGCGCTTCAATTCGCTGATCGCATCAATGAGCTGGATGGCAAACCGGTGAAGCTACGCGGGTACATCACACCGCTTCAATTGGGGTCAGATCAGAAGCACTTCATCCTGAGCCCGAAGCCACCGTCCTGCGCCTTCTGCATTCCAGCCGGACCCGATGAGATGGTGGAAGTGTTCAGCAAGACGCCGGTCAAGTATTCGCTCGAGCCCGTCACCGTCTCGGGCACCTTCGCCGTGCTTCGTAGCGACCCGGGCGGCATGTTCTACCGGATGGCGGATGCGGCACCAGTCTCGTCAGAGGGTCGACTTTAGTCCGATGTCGCGAAGCCACGCGCCTGCCTTCCAGGCCCTCCAAGCTCACGCTCTCGCCAAGAGAAAAGAAACCCAGAAGTCCCCTACGGGACGCAGGGTTGTCGGGGTAAGGAAAGCGCTGCCTGGTGTAGACCGTCATGCGGCACCCGGCGTTCGAAAGAGGTTTCCGCCACGGATGGTGGACCTGCATGTTACGCCGCTCTCAACACAGCTCCCGGCTTTCGTTTTGCACACAGCGTCCGGGCACCCAACATGTCGCACTACCGCAAGCCACTAGCCCTCGCAGTGGTCCTGAACGCAGCGATCTCCGCCTGCGAGGCGATCGGAGGAGTATATGCAGGCAGCCTGAGCCTGGTTATGGATGCCATCCATAACCTGTCCGATGAACTGGCCTTGGTCTTCCTGCTTCTCGCTCTCCTGATCCCTCGTGCGCCTTCGAGAAACCTGGTTCGATGCGCTAACTTCATGAACTCAGCCGGGCTGCTCGCCGTCAGCGTCTTGATAGCGTGGCAGGCGGTGGAGCGGTCCGTCCATGCGACACCTGTGCTCGGTGCTTTCCCAACGATATTTGGCGTGGCGGCGGCTGTTGGCAACTGGGGAGTGGCTCGACTGCTTCGCGAGCCGTCGCGGCAGAACGCGGCCATGCGACTCAGCTACCTTCACAACCTTGGAGATGTCTACGTTTCGCTGGCCCCGGCTGTCGCTGGCCTGCTGGTGCTGTTCACTGGAAACGCCGTGCTCGACCCCTTGATCGCATTGGTCGTAGCGATCTGGTTTATTGCTACCACTTCTCGAGAGGTGATTGGTTCGCGCGACGAATTGATCTGGCCGGAAGGACTGGTATGCGATCACCCGTCAAACGTGGGGACGCCGTGAACGTCGCGACACGGCCATCCAGGGCACTCGGAGTTGCGAGGAAACACGGGCGCGTCGCAAGAGCCGCGATGTCCCTGAAGCGCGCGTTGCCACAAGTCGTGATGGCCTTTGTCCTGCTGGTCGCCCAGCAGGCCGGATACGAACATGCGCTCTCGCACTTCGACCAGAGCTCACCAGCCAGTAAGGAGAAGCAGCTTCCGCACACCAAGGCTTGCGATAAGTGCGGCCTATCGGCTCAACTGGGCACCGGGCTTCTCAGCAATCCCGCGAGCTTCATGTCTGCGGCCTGCTCCGCATGCGGGGCGTTGCTGCCATCCCAGGCGTTTCACCCTACCGCTCCACGCCGGTTCTTATCCCGGGCACCGCCCGCCTCTCTCTGAACTTTCGTGCAGTCGTCGCGCTCGCGTGAAGCAGCGGGCGGCTATGGCTTTTCAACGAATCGGAGGGAGACGATCCCATGTTCAAACCGAACGTCATGGCGGGCGCCATCGCGCTCGCATTGGTGCTGCCTACAGCCGCGCAGGCGCAGACCAACCCGCAACTGGATGAGATCCGCAAGCAGATACAAGAGATGAAGGAGAGCTACGACTCACGCATCCAGGCGCTCGAAAAACAGCTCAAGGAGGCAGAGGAAGCCGCAGCGAAGGCCCAGAGCGCCGCCACCCAGGCGCAGAGCACTGCCGGCCAAGCGAAGCAAAGCGCGGAGGCGGCGTCGCAGGCGACGGGTCTGAAACCGCCTGCGTCACCCAGCTCGTTCAACCCGGCCATCTCGCTGATTCTGCAGGGCGGGTACTACAACTCCAACCAAGATCCCACCACGCGCAGCGTAACGGGCTTCCTGGGGCCGGATGCATTTGGCCTGCCCCCGCGTGGCTTCGACGTCGGCGAGACGGAGGTCACCATGTCGGCCAACGTCGACCACATGTTCTACGGCCAGGCGACCCTGTCGATCCAGGACGGCGTGACGAACGTGGAAGAAGCCTTCTTCCAGACCACTGCGCTCGGCCATGGCCTGACGGTCACAGGCGCCCGATACTTCTCCGGTGTCGGCTATTGGAACTCTTTCCATAGACACGCGTGGGATTTCCAAGACGCATCGCTCGTGCAGCAGTCGTTCCTCGGCGAGAACTTCAAGATTGACGGGCTCCGCGCGAGCTGGATCGCACCGCTGCCCGTCTATCTCGAGTTCGGTGCCGAGGGCGGCAAGCCGGTCGAGTTCCCGTTCCCGGACAGCAACCACAACAGCAACGGCTTCCAGACCGGGACACTGTTCGCGCATGTGGGCGACGACATCGGCGTCAGCAGCAGCTACCGATTCGGGATCTGGGGGATGCAGGCCAAGAATCAGGTGACCGACCAGCCCCTCGCGGCCCTGGACTTCACTGGTGTGACCAATACGCTGACCGGCGGGAACAACAAGCTCTGGGGCGTCGACCTCGTCTACAAATGGGCGCCGAACGGCGACCCCGCCTATCGGAACTTCAAGCTCACCGCCGAGTGGATGCACCGCAGTCTCGACGGCACGCTGACCTCCGGAGCGAATACCGGGCCTTTCACCGCAAACCAATCCGGCTGGTACGTTCAGGGCGTATACCAGTTCCATCCGTACTGGCGGGTTGGGTTGCGCTATGACCAGCTAGCCGAGGGATCGTACGACCTCGGTCCCGGGCTTGCTGGCACGCCTGGCTTGGCACCGCCGGATTTCACGCCCAAACGCTGGACTGCGATGATCGATTGGAGCCCATCCGAATTCAGCCGCTTCCGTCTGCAATACAACCAGGACAAGTCGCAGCAGGGCATCACCGACAATCAGTGGTTCCTGCAATACATCTTCAGCCTCGGCACGCATGGCGCGCACAAGTTCTGATGCTGCCCAAAGCCTGCCGCACCCTATCGATTTGAGCGAAGGATCAATCATATGAAAACAGTCTTGAGCCTCTTGGGTCTCACCGCCTTGCTGGTCTGGACGGGGCCAGCCCTGTCAGCGGTCAACATTTTCGCCTGCGAGCCGGAGTGGGGTGCTTTGGCGAATGAGATCGGCGGCAATCGCGTCAGCGTCTACAACGCCACCACCGCGCTCCAGGATCCGCATAAAATCCAGGCGCGGCCGAGCCTGATCGCGCGCGCGCGGAGCGCGGACCTGGTCGTTTGCAGCGGCGCCGAGCTCGAGGTCGGCTGGATGCCCGTGGTCATTGGGCAGTCCGGAAACGACAAGATTGTAGTCGGTAAGCCCGGAAATCTGGAGGCGGCGAACTACGTTCCGCTCAAGGAAGTGCCCCGGCTACTGGACAGATCGATGGGAGACGTGCACCCGCGAGGCAACCCCCACATCCAGTGGGGCCCCCAGAATATCCAGCTGGTGGCCGATGAGTTGGCCAAGCGCCTGGCTTATATCGACCCCGCAGGCAAAAGCTATTACGAATCCCGGCTGATGTCCTTTACTCAGCGCTGGGCAGCTGCGACCAAGCGCTGGGAGCAAGAGGCCGCGCGGCTCAAGGGTGTTGCCGTGATCGAACATCACAAGGAGTTGACGTACCTCTTCGACTGGCTGGGCATGCCGGTGGTCGGAGCGTTGGAGCCGAAGCCCGGCGTCGAGCCCACCTCCTCACATCTGTTCGAGCTGGTTCAGCAGCAAAAGACAAATCCCGCGAAGCTCATCGTGATAACCACCGAGAAAAACCCCGACGCGGCGGAGTGGCTCTCCGGACAGGTCAAGATCCCAGAGATCGCGCTGCCCGCGTCCGTAGGGGGAACTCCGGGCGCGAAGGACCTGTTCAGTATGTACGACGACGCTATCAGCCGGCTGCTTGCCGCTGAAAAGTCATAACCAGAGCTACATCGACGAGAGCCTCTGTGTGCGGCGGGCCCCGGGAGGCTTTTTCTTACTGAACGAGGAATGAAGACGGACAATGGCGGCTGCTTGATTGAGGTGATCGGCCTCTCTGCAGGGTATGCGCGTCCCGTGGTCGGACCCCTGAGCTTCTCCGTTGATCGCGGCGAAGTCATCAGCGTGCGCGGCCCCAACGGCTCCGGCAAGTCGACCTTGTTGAACGCACTGGCCGGGGGGGCGCACATTTTCTCCGGGGCGGTGCATCGGCGGCCTGGCGTTCGCATTTCGCATCAGCAACAGGCGGCCCTGCCACTTGACGACGTGCCTCTGTCAAGCCGTGAGTTGCTCGCTCTCACAGGTGCCGATGCGCAGGGGCTGCCCGATTGGATCGCCCCGTTGGTGGGAAAGCGCCTGGATCGCCTGAGCGGGGGGCAGCTTCAGTTCATGCAGGTTTGGGCGTGTCTCAAGGCGCCGGTCGATATCGTGTTGCTCGACGAGCCCACCAATAATGTCGACCCGCAGGGGGTGCGGCATCTTCAGATCCAAATTGACGCAATGAAACCCACGCACGCGATCCTCGTGATCAGCCATGATCGCGCATTCTTGGATAGCATCAGTACCCGCACAATCGATCTTGCCCCGTGAACCTCTTCTTCCATATTCTGGATCCGATGTTCCGCTGGCCGCTGCTGACCGGCGTTATCTTCGCGGCGCTTCTGCCCGTATTGGGAATGTACCTGCGGTTGAGGGAGGAGTGGCTGGCTGCGCTGGCCTTCGCCCAAGTGGCTGCCGCAGGGTCTCTCGGAGGGGCGATACTGGGGGTGCCCCCGCAAGCCGGAGCACTTGCCTGTGCCTGCACGGCAGCTGCCTTCAAGGGCTGGCTCGCTAAGACGGGCAATAACGGGTATGCGCTTTTGATGATCACCGGGTGGGCGGCCGCGATTCTCATGCTAGCCAATGTGCCGATTGCGGAACACCTGGGGCATGCCTTGTTTGATGGGCAGTTGTATTTCACGGGGGTAACCCACCTCGTTTTTGGCGCTGCTTTTCTTGTAGTGGTAGCCGCCGTACTACCGTGGCTGTCCCGCAAGCTCCTTCTGGAGCGGATGTTCCCCGATTTCTTCCGAGCGAGTGGCTTGTCGGCGTGGAAGTTTCACTTGATTTTCGATTTGCTTGTTGCGGCCGGGTTAGCACTAGCAACCGCATCGATTGGGGTGATGGGAGCGTTTGGTCTTGTCTTCGTGCCTTCCATGATCGCGTACCGGGTCGGGCCGAATTGGCGAGGCGCGCTCTGGGCGGCAACAGGGATCAGTCTTCTGGCTTATGCCGCGGCGTTTGTGCTGGCCTTTACAGTTGATCAGCCCTTCGGACCGGTATTGGTCCTTGTGCTAGCGGGACTTGCGGTGCTTGGGTATCTAGCCCAGCTGGTGCCCCGGCGGAGGGCGCCAGCCATACTAGGGCAATGACTCACATGAAAGCATAATCGAGGCTCCGAATGGTCATCTGCGATTTACTTTGGTCGGGCAGGATCGCCGTTGCCTTGCTAGTTCTTTCGGGCTGCGCAAACCTTGAACAACTCAAGCCAACGGACCACACGTCGGTGATCAAAGCCGGCCAGTGGGGAGAGGCTTATCGGGGCGGTTACGTGGAGATCATCTCGGTCAACGGCGTCGAACCGAGCTGGCGCCTGCGCTCCGAGATGGAGGTAGGCGCCGGGGACCAAACCGGTCTCTTCTACGTCTACCTTTGCAACGGCAGTTCTAAGGACTGCAACAACTCCATCGCGGAGGCGCAAATCAGCTTCCGAGCCGAACCGGGTCATACCTACCGGGCGCATGCCCGCGAACAGGTCAATGGCAGCAACCGGTTCTGGGTCTGGGTCGAGGATGAAGCAACTGGCAAAGTGGTCGGAGGAACTTCTCCCAGCAGCGGTTCATCCGAACGGAGCTAAGCGATGAAACTCCCTTGCAGCTGGTTTGCTGATCGGATTTTCGGTCAGCGCGTTCGCCGCGGGTTTTATGCATCCCGGCGTGTTCAACGTAGCGGCCGACGTGCCGCATTCAGCTGTCAAGCGTTTAGGTAATTCTCAGTAGGTCGGCGTGGCCTATACCTAACACGCCCTGTGTGAGGCTAGGCTAAGGTGCCGGCTCGCTTGAATCGAAGTCCAGCTCGACGCGTGCGCCGTTGGGGTCGAAGCAGAACAACTGCCACGTGCCCGACTCCGGCTGACGCCGCAGATCGTAGGCGATGCCGCGGGACTTGAGCTTGCCCACAGTGGCCGGCAACCCGCGCGCGCTGAACGCCATGTGGTCGAGCACGCCGCGCGGGTCGGGCGGGAGCGCGCGACCGGCAATGATATGGAGTACCGCTTGGCCGCCCGCGTACAGCCACGCTCCGGGGAAGCCGAGATCCGGCCGCGGCCCGTCCGTGAGCCCCATCACGGTGATATAGAAGTCGCGAGTGGCGTCCAGGTTCTGGGCCAGCACGGTAAAGTGGTTCATTGCGACGATCGACATTTCACCTCCTGCCCGCCGCTATTCGTCATCCACGCCGCCGATCGGTTTGCGCCCGGCGGTGATCAGGTCTCCCTTCGGCCCGCCCTCGATGCTCAAGAGCCACGCGATCACATCGCCTTTCTCACGCGTGCTGCACTCGCGCCGCATCAGCAGCAGGCAATTGAGCTTGAGGAAGTTCTCCACCCGGTGTGCGTCGGTCAGACGGATCGCGTTGGCGGACGGAGCGAAGGACTCGATGACGCGCTTCTTGGCTTTCGTGGGCTCGGGGTGCTCCCAGTCGTTGATCACATGGCAGGCGCGGCAGGGGATGTCGGTGCGGTGAGCGCGCACCGAATAACGCGGATCCTTCAAATGGCAAGACGAGCAACTCCAGACGCCAGCCCCCTTGATCGCATGCGGCTCCCGGTAGACGGCTTCGCCGCGCTCGGCCGAGAAGCCGGCGAAATCTGGGTCCTCGGCGCGAGCCTGTATCGCGTAGCCTTCCAGGATCTGCTCCGGGGTGTCGGCGCACAGGTTGCCCGCGGCGATCAGCCCCATTGCCAGCATCAAAGTCCTCAGCATCCTCGAGCTCCGGTTGTTGTTCTCGCAACGTGGGCTCCAGCGGCGCCGGGACCCGAAGCTTGATCTTCAAGAGTCACGAGTCACGAGCCACGAATCACGAGTCACGCATCAGGTGACTTAAGTTCGTGGCCGGCTGTGCACATGCCCATGAACATGGCTGTGCCCGTGGTCGTGGTCTTGATCCAGATCCACCGGCACGAGATTGAGGCGGCCGTGCCGGACCTGCGGTTCGGCCATGAGCAGGTTGGCGAACGTGCTGATCTGCTGAGTCGCGCCGCGCAGGATCAGCGTTTCCATGCAGTTGTCGTGGTCCAGGTGCACGTGCATGGTGGACAGAACGAGCTGATGGTTCTCGTGCTGGAGATTGGTGAGGCGCTCGGCGAGGTCGCGGGCGTGATGATTGTAGACGTAAGTCAGTGAGGCCACGCAGTAGGGGGCCTCCTGCCGCTGCAGGCGGAAGCTCTCCAGCTCGGCGCGCACGAGGTCGCGCACCGCCTCCGACCGGTTCTGGTAGCCCTTGCGATGGATCAGCTCGTCGAACTGCTGCGCGAGGGATTCGCTCAACGAGATCGTGAATCGCTCCATGTCCGTGCGCGTGTGGTTATGCCCAGATGTTATCCGAAAGGCAACAGCGTTGCTTTCCCGAGGGCGTTCTCCCTCGATCGTTGTGAATTTTGACACGCATTTCCTAATAGGCTATCTTAATAAAAGATCATACAACATACTACAATAATTCATATAGTTATACCGGACCTCATCCGGAAGCGTCTAAGACGGCCGAGACTGTGGGGGAGGAGCCATGGGCCGCAAGAGATCCGCAGCGGGTTTGACCGGCACCCGCAACGCGCTCGCCATGATCTGGGCCCTATGTGGCCCAACGTTGTTCGGGCTGGCCTCAGCCCCCGCGGCGGAGGGGGACGTTACCACGCCGCAGGTCGAGGTCATCGGCCATTACCAGACCGGCATCGAGACTTCCGACGCGGCAAGCGAAGGCTCGGTGACCTACAAGCTCATCGAGGATCGTCCGATCATGCGGCCCGGCGAAATCCTGGAGTTCGTCCCCGGCATGATCATCACGCAGCACAGCGGGGACGGCAAAGCCAACCAGTATTTCCTGCGCGGCTACAACCTGGATCACGGTACCGACTTCGCCACGTATGTGGCGGGCATGCCGGTGAACCTGCCCACCAACGCGCATGGGCAAGGCTACTCCGACCTCAACTTCGTAATCCCGGAGCTGGTCTCCCGCATCGATTTCAAGAAGGGTCCGTACTACGCCGAGGAGGGTGACTTCTCCACCGTCGGCGCGTCCCATATCCACTACTTCGACGTCTTGCCCTACTCGACCGGTTTGGCGTTAGTAACGCTGGGAAGCTATGACTACACGCGAGCGCTGGCCGCAGCCTCGCCAGCGGTAGGAGACGGTCATCTCCTGATGGCGTTCGAATACCAGGGTACCAACGGACCCTGGGAAAATCCGGAGGATTTCAACAAGTACAACGCGGTCCTGCGCTACAGCCAGGGCAGCGCGTTGCGCGGATTCAACATCACCGCGATGGCCTACGATGCGAAGTGGAACTCGACCGATCAAATCCCGCAGCGCGCCGTGGACGAGGGGTTGATCTCGCGTTTCGGAGCCATCGATGCAAGCGACGGCGGCCAGACCACCCGCTACAGCCTTTCATTCGAGGGCAACACGCCATTGAGGGGGCTGGGCGACCCGCAGTTCCAGCTCAATGCCTTTGTCATTGGGTACAACCTGGACTTGTGGAGCAACTTCACCTTTTTCCTGGACGATACGACCAACGGTGACCAGTTTCATCAAGCAGACCGGCGCCAGATCTACGGACTGCGTCCGAACCTGGCCTGGGCGGGCAAGCTCTGGGGCGCGGAAAGCACGACGCGGGTGGGACTGCAACTGCGCTATGACGACATCGACGTGACCTTGACCAACACGGCGTCCCGCCAGTTCGTTTCTCTTACGCGGCAGGATCACGTCGGGGAAGGTACGGCCGGGGTGTTTGCGGAGAACGCTACACAGTGGACGAGGTGGTTCCGCTCGGTGCTGGGCATCAGGTTCGACTACTTCAACTTCGACGACACCAGCAGCAATCCCGTGAACTCGGGGCAGACCGATGCCAACATCACCTCGCCCAAGGTGAGCCTGATATTCGGGCCGTGGTCCAAGACCGAATACTTCGTGAACGCGGGATACGACTTCCATAGCAACGATGCGCGCGGAGTGTTCACAACCGTCGACCCGAAGACGGGGGATATAGTGGAAGCCGTTACTCCGCTGGTCCGAACCAAGGGCGCCGAGCTTGGCGTCAGAACCGAGATCATCCCGAAGGTTCAGACCTCGCTTGCGCTCTGGATCTTGACCCAGGCGTCCGAGCTGGTTTTCGTCGGTGACGCCGGGACCACGGAGCCGAGCCGCTCGAGCCGCAGGGAAGGCATCGAGTGGATTGCGTCCTACCAGCCGCTTCCTTGGTTGCTGCTCGACTTCGAGCTCAGTCTGTCCAAGGCGCGTTTTGCCAGCACAGATCCGGCAGATCCGACAGCCGGCGACTACATTCCTGGTGCAATCCCTGCTACCGCGCACTTCGGCGCCGCCATACAGAATCTGGGACATTGGTCGGGCGCTTTCGAGCTGCGCTATTTCTCGTCATATCCGTTGACCGAGGACAACAGCGTGCGCTCGAGCGCGAGCACCCTGGCCAATGCTCGTGTCGCATACCAGTTCAACAAGACCTGGAGCGCGCGCTTGGACATTCTGAACTTGTTCAACACCCAGGCGAACGACATCACGTATTTCTATACCTCACGCCTGCCCACAGAACCGGTGGGAGGCGTCGACGATATCCACTTCCATCCCGTCGAACCGATTCAATTCCGCTTTACCGTGACGGCTCGTTTCTGAGCGGCGAGGGGATCATCATGTCTGTTCGAAGAATCCTGGCGAGCCCGCGGCTGCGACTAACGCCCTCGTACCATCACGGCGTGCTGCATGCGGTCCAACGCCTGCTCGAGCAGAGAGCGTGGACAGCCGAAGTTCAGCCGAACATAGCCATCCGTACCGAATACGTGCCCATCGTATAGACCGACGCCGGCGTTCTCAAAGAGCGCCACAGGGTCGCGGATGGCTAATCCCTGCACATCTATCCACGCCAGGTACGTCGCCTCGATCGGGGTGATGGATAAGTCCGGGATCCCGCGGATCCGCTCGATCACCAAATCGCGGTTGACGCGCAGATAGTTCACGAGCGCAAGCCGCCATTCGGCGCTGTCACGATAGGCGGCAAGCGTCGCGGCGAACCCCATGGCATTTACGCGCGGCACGATGCCCGCGGCGGCATGCGCGAGACGGGCGCGGAGTTCCGCGTTCGGCACTACCGCGAAGGCGCAGCCCAAGCCGGGCAAATTGAAGGTCTTACTCGCAGCCATCAGCGTGATGGTTCGCGCCGCGATGTCCTCCCCTAGGGTCGCGATGCAGATGTGAGGCTTGTCCGCGTCGAGCACCAGCCCGCAGTGGATTTCGTCCGCCGCGATGGTCAGATCGTACTTCTGTGCAATGCGCGCGAGCTCGCTGAGCTCCGCGCGAGTGAACACGCGTCCCACGGGGTTGTGCGGGTTGCAGAGCAGAAGCAGCTTGGTGCGCGGGGTGATCGCCGCCTCCAGCCGCTCCAGGTCCCACACCCACTTCGTTGCGTCGAGCCGCATCGGCACGCGCGTCACGGTTCGGCGCTGATTAGGCGGCCCCGAGAGAAAAGGCGGGTAGACGGGAACCGCGGTCACCACGTCGTCACCGTCCTGCCCGACGGCTCGGCACACCAGGTTGATTCCAGTTACCAGCCCCGGCACCCACATCAGCCACTCGGGCCGAATCTTCCAGCCGTGATCGCGTTCCAGCGCGGTCACGATAACATCATTGAGCTCGCCCGGCGGATCCGTGTAGCCGAACACGCCGTGCCCGGCCCGCCGCTTGAGCGCCTCGATGATAGCGAGCGCGGAGCGGAAGTCCATGTCGGCCACCCACATGGGGATCACGTCGCGCCCGGCATATTTGTCCCACTTCAGCGCCGCGGTGCCGCGGCGGTCGATCAGTTGGTCGAAGTCGAAGTCCATGCTTGAACCAGAGGGAAGAACCTGAGTTTAACCGCCAAGGCGCCAAGGACGCCAAGGAGTGCAAAGAGAAATGTAGCGACGCATGAAACGGCTGGGCCGGCGACGCGACGACCGGCAGTGGGGGTTTCTGTATGGCGTAGGGATCAACCTTCCCAGCACACCGAGGAGGCCGAGATCCGCACCCGGATCGGGCCACACCTTCCGGGCGAGCAGCATCACCGAATACCTGCGCAACGACGGCAAGCGCGCGATCGCTCAACAGATGGCCAATCACGAGTCCGCCCGCACCGCCGGGCTTTATGATCGGCGCAACGGTTAGGTCAGTATGGTGAGGTGGAGCGGGTCTGAGTTGATCCAACGACCGTTTACTTTCTTCTTATTATTGCGGATGAGTAGCAGTTTCGCCTACCGTCTGTCGTAGCGTATGGCGCAGAGCAGCAGCTGTCGGCCACTTTCCTGCCGCTTGTTTGTCGCCTCCGCGACAACCGCCTGGACCTTCTCGTCAAGTAGGCGACCCAAGGCCCGGACCGCTTCGCTCTGGTGGGTTTCCAGCACCGCAACCGAACCCCGGTCCCGCTCCGGCATGGAGCCGGGGGCCTGCCTGTTCCGTCGTCCCAGCACTCCGCCTTGAAGAGCACGGTGGGTCAGGCATCCGACTCAGCGTTTTCTGCGGTGGTCCACATGCGCGTCGATCCATCGATCGATCAGACCCGCAACCTCGAGGCTGTTTCCTCCTGCATCACCAGGTCACTGTTGCCGTAGAGCCCGAGGCGCGGCAGGTAAACGAACTGCTCTAGCGTTTTGCTGGCGCGGAAGGCGGCGCGGCGCAGCCGAAGGGCGAACATCGGCATCAGCGCTTGGCCTGCTTTATTTTCCCTTTCGTCACGCGACCCCAGACGGGAGGCGAGATCGTGCCGCCAAGCGCTGCGCGCTGAGCGGACGGTCTACTTATCGTGACCCTCCTTGTCCGGCCGAAAGCGGTACAGGACATCTGTGACATCGCCCGTGACGTAGACAGCTCCTGAGGGACCGACTGCCACCCCGTTGAAGATGTATGTGGGGGGCAGCCCAGCCGGTGCGGGAGCCCCGAGGGAGAGGCCATCGGCCACGGTGCTGACTTTCCCTGTCGCGAGGTCGATCCGCGAGAGCCGCCCAGCCCTGGACTCCACCACCAGCAAGCTGTCATCCCGGTCCACCGCAAGGCCTTCTGGTCCAAGGAGGCCCGTCGCCACCGCAATGGGCGTGGGAAGGGTTGCACCACCGGCCACGACTTTCCAGACGATTCCAGTAACCCAATCCGCGACCCACAGATTCCAGTCGGTAGCCGCGAGGCCGGAAGGAACAACCAGACCTGCGGCCAACGTGACGTGCTCACCCGTGGCCGCGCTCCGCCGTACCACGCTCCCGGTCCCCAGTTCGGCAACGACAAGATCGCCCCGGAAGCGGATCGCATTCATCGGCACGGCAAAGTCGACGTACTCTTCCAGGACCTCGAGTGTCTCTGGGTCCTACACCTGCACCACGTTGTCGAAATAGGACGATAGGACCAACTGATGAGGCGAAGACCAGTGATAGCCATCGGGTGAGACGGTGAAGGGGCCTTTGAGTGCGGGGACCGGGAATTCACCAGGGGTGGTGCTCTCGGGTCTGCCTGTCCGGCCGTCGAACGCGCGCAGCGAGAAAGCGTCGGCCACGAACACCGTTTCGCGTCTCCCCTGACCGGGCAGGACGGCGACACCACCCGGCGAGATCATGCCCCCCTTGCGGACCGTTCGTGTCCGTCCGCCGGAAAGGACCTGGATGATGAAGCCATCCAGATCGCCTGAGACGAACAGGCGATCTTGGGAATCGAACGCCAGGTTATCTAGCCCCGGTGTCAACTGAGTAATGACTGTTTTCCCGCCGTTTTCCATGTTCACGCGCACCACCTGCCCGCTTTGGGAATCGGGCACGTGCAGGCGGCCATGCGAGTCAAACTTCACGGCCGAAGGAGTCCCAAACCCGGAGGCCACCGTGGTAACCTCGCCCGAATCCACGTTGACACGAACTACTTCACCGGTAAACCAACGCGGCCCATAGAGAAACCCACCGAACCAATCCATGCCGTTGAGCCCGCAGCCAGGACCCAGGTCGGATCGGATGACACGCGGCGGCAGCACCAGGTTCGGATCGAGTTCGAACAGCACATCGCCTATGAAGCATTCCGAGACGAACAGACGGCCGTCGTCGGAGAAAGTGATCGGATTGACGCCGGGCCCGACGACCTGGGTCGTCCTGACCCCAGTTGCTGAGAGGCGATTCACCTCGCCGCTGACGGGCGAGGTCCAGTACAGCGAGCCGTCCGGTCCAAAGATCAGATCATCCGGGGTTCCCACATCGATCTTGGGAAGACCAAGTCGGTCAAGAATTGCTCCTGTGCGCGGATCCATGACCACGATCTCCCTGCCGAGGAAGCTCGCGATGTGCAATCGGTCGTACTTGTCGAAGAAGATCCCGTTGGCGCCATGGATGGGTGCCCCGCGTACAAGGAGCTTTCCTTCAGACGAAGCGTGATCTCGGGGGTCGGCGGCTGCCGCAACCGTGGAGGAGAGAATTAAAACGATCGCGATTGCGACCGTCCGGATGGCGACCCTGGTGCGTAACCAGCTTGCGTGCGGCATGCTTAGCCTCCTTGCGCAGCGTCGATTTCTGAACTGGTCGGGCCCGCGTAGTGCCGGTTCACGGGCCGCCGATCGGGCCGCTGATCAGTCTCTCGATGTCGCCTGCCGCAACAGCGACTCGAGCTTTACTGACGCTCTTCCTTCGGCTTGGCCGTCGCCTGCGCGACGACTGCCTGGAGCTTCTCGTCGAGGAGGCGACCCAAGGCCCGGACCGCCTCCCCCTGCTGGGTCTCCAGCACCGCACCCGGGCGCGGATAGCTGAGCACCGTCCTGCCATCGGGCTGCTCGAACACATAGACCCTCAGCGGCAGCAACCATCCAAGGGCGAGATCCTCGCGCAGGAGCGTCTTGGCCCATTCGCGCCGCATGACTTCGAACATCACGGCGCGACCTGTTTGGACTTTCATCTTCTTCAGGACCTGCTGGAAGTCCATCGCGCTCACGGTTGTTAGCCCGTAGCCACCGAAGGCCCACTGTAGCTGCTGGACCGTCTCTTCGAAGTTGCGCTCCGAGGTGAGCTCAACTCGGTCAGCGCATTGGGCAGCAGCGGACGCCAGCAGCACAACAGCCAGCATCGCCGCGGGTAGTTGCCGGCTTGCTGGCGTCATGCTGGCCTTCGGTGAATCGCTGCGTGGAGGGTGCAGCGGAACGCCGCTGAGTCTTTGACAAAATAGAAGATCCACATAATGGGCTTACTTCTTATGCGGCAGCCCGAAGACGTAGATAGCGTCGCCCTTGACAAGCTCACCGAAGGCGCCTCCGGCCGATACGGCAACGTACTGTACGTCGCCAATGGCGTAGGTCACGCAGGGGGCAACAACAGATACATCGTTCGGAATCCGGAAACGGAATAACCGTTCTCCGGTTACCGCGTCGTAGGCGGCGAAATAGCTCAATGTGAAGGCGGGATTGGCTGGGTTGTCGTCCAATTCGCCGGTGAACACGAGATTACCCGCCGTCGCGCAGCTTCCCGAGTAAACGAGCCCTTCGGAGAGAGCCTGCCAGCGGATCTTGCCGGTGGCGACGTCCATTGCGGTGAGTGTTCCGCTGCTGTGGAGCAAGTCGTCCATGGTATAGCTCCACCATCCACCGATACTACCAATCCCCGGTGTGGGCGCGACCTCCGGGATCGCGGTATACCGCTGGGGCTGCACGTTGCCGCCGATAAACGCTACACCCAGATTGGGGTTGAAGGAGGTCGGTCCCCAGTCCGAGCCCCCTATAGTACCCGGTTCTACCAACTGGTCGTTGACCGGGACCATCCCCAGGACATCCGGTAATGTCGGAGCGAGGTAGGGTCCCATCACGCCGGCCGTGGGCGGTCCTGGAGGCGTGAAGATCGGCGCGACATACCCCCCAGTCGCGGGGGTGCGCCCTCCCTGCGGTACAAAGGGTTCTGACTCACAGAACGGTTGAGTCGGGAAAACATGCTCAGCGGTGCCGTCGGGGCTGACAACATTGCTGGTCGTGGGCACTGGCCGCTCGGGACAAGGAATCAGTGGCTCTCCGGTCTTGCGGTTAAGTATGTAGAACCACCCAGTTTTCCCTGCCGCGCCCACGGCCTTGATGTTTTTGCCACGACGCTTGACGTCGAATAGCACCGGAGGGGCCGACTGGTCGTAATCCCAAAGGTCGTGGTGGACCTCCTGAAAATGCCAGACGTGCCGACCGTTGCGCACATCCAGCGCGACCACTGATGCTGAAAACAGGTTCGCTCCCGCCCGGTGCGTGCCGTCAAAGTCGGGCCCAGCGTTGCCGGTTCCGAAGATAACGAGTCCGAGTTCGTGGTCATAACTAGGCGGCATCCAAGGGTTCGCCCCGCCGCGCGTGAACGGATTGGCGAAATCCCCGCTCTGTATCGTCGGCCAAGTGTTCCCGCCCAACTCGCCCGGTGTGGGTACAGTGAAGAAACGCCACAGCAAATCGCCCGTTTCGGCGTCGTAGGCGCTCATGAAACCACGAGTTTCATTCTCACCGCCAGCGATGCCAATGAGGAGCAGGTTGTGTCCCGAAGCCGGCCCACCCTTCGGGACCAAATGCTTGGGTACAAAGACGGGTGGCGAGGTCAGATAGAATCCTGCGGCCACATCGGCTACCACGATCTTTCCCATGTCGCCGAAGCTGTTGACAAAATCG
This sequence comes from Gammaproteobacteria bacterium, assembly GCA_041488355.1. GTDB lineage: Bacteria > Pseudomonadota > Gammaproteobacteria > Burkholderiales > SHXO01 > SHXO01. Next base: position 1,410 of record JBGPPC010000011.1, on the reverse strand, counting down.
CCGGATTTCGCGTCGAGCGCCCAGAGGATGGCATCCTGCGTGGGCACGTACACACGACCCTGGCCGTAGGCGACGCCACGGGTATTGCGAATGTTGGCTTGCCCGCGCACCTCCGGTATGTCACCCAGCGGGAGCCGCCTGTCCCAAATCTTTGCGCCCGTTCTCGCATCGAGCGCAAAGGCGGTCTGATAGGGGGTGAAGTAGTTGCCGGGGTCGGCCAGGTACATTACGCGGCCGACCACGAGGGGTACCGGCGAAAAGGTGTAGAAAGGGTCGTTGGACGAAAGGCCGGTGTGGAACTCCCACTTCAGCTCCAGGCGATGTACGTTGCCCCTGTTGATCTGGGCAAGCTGCGAGAAGCGCGTCTGGGCATAGTCACCCCCGAAGGTAGGCCACCCCGCGTTCGGAAAGTCAGAGTCCTCTCCCGCCACACCGGCGAGTGCCGACAGTAAGCTGAGGAATAATGCCCCGCGGGCCGCGCTTCCGATCAGGCTGCTCGGTACTGTGCTCATTTCCCCCTCCCTACATTCGTCGTTGATCCCCCTGTGATGGGACTCGTCTGGCAGGTTGACCAAGCCGTCTCCCCATTTGGCCGGGCTGAAGCCAAAAGAACGGCTAGGCGCGGCCAGGCCTTGCACTACGCCAGGCTAGAGACGAAGGATAAAGGCGCCCGCCGGGTGTTCTTGATGGGCGAACGAGGCTGCCGGTGAGTGCTGCAGCCAGAGATGATTCCCCAGCGGGTCTGAAATGCCCAATGGGTATTTTGCTTACGCTACGCTTACGTTACGCCCAAAGCGAAGGAAGCACAAGCCGCGCGGTAAAACAGCCGCGGGAGACATGTGAACCAGCGAGTAAGCGTTGAACTCGTCTTCCATCGTCGCAGGGGATCAGTTGTAGCAAAACTTGATCTATTGCACCGCTCTCCCACTACTCCTTGAAGAGATTCAATTGGTTGGATGAAACGACTGGATTCTCGCTGGGTGCTTCGAGGTTAAGGAGTTGATGGGTGTTGTCTCGAACATGGTCAGGCTCGAGATCTGTAACGCTTCGTACAGGGATGCGGACAAGCCGAGCCGCTTTTTCACGATGGGCACGAGCACGTAGACGGTGACGGCGAGCCAGACTTGGGACTTCACGGCATTCTCGGAGGTACGGCGCAGCGCCTCGAGGCAGCCAGCCTTCGAGTGGAAGACGGTGAGCGTGACCGTTTGGTCGCAGATTAAACCGCCGTCGCGCTCCACCGGATGAGAGTAGCGACGCTGGAACTTCAGCTTAGTGAAAATCCCGAGAGCGAGCCACCAGCTGACCGAGGAGGTGGCTGTGGTCGGTGAGCTTGCCTGCGATCAAATGTATTACATCTCCCTGGCGCTCGAGCACGCCGTGCACGGCGAGCAACTGGGATCTCAGCAG
>JBGPPC010000010.1:0-30328 GCA_041488355.1 Gammaproteobacteria bacterium | reverse complement strand
CCGGAGAACCGGTCCCGCCCCAGCCCACCGCGACCCCCGCCGAACCGGTTGCTACTCCTGCGCAGCCCGCCGAGGCTGGTATGCCGCCCCAACCCGGGTCCGCGCCCAAAGAGGACAGCTACGGGCCGGTGAAGCGTGGAGATACGCTATCCAAGATCGCTATGCAGTACAAAACGGATGACGTGACCCTGGATCAGATGCTGGTCCTGCTCTTCCGCAACAACAAAAGCGCCTTTTCCGGCAGCAACATGAATCGATTGAAGACCGGCAAGGTCCTCTCGATTCCAGACCCATCCGAGACCGTCGACATAACGCAGAAGGAGGCGCGCAAAGAGGTGCGGCTCCAAGTGGCTGACTTCAATGCCTACCGCGAGCGCCTCGCAAGCGCTGCCGGCGCGGCCATACCCGCGCCGGACCAGAGCGGATCCGCTGCCGGTGGCAAGGTCACGGGCCCAGTGCAAGACAAAGGGACACCAGCGGCAGGCGAGCCCAAGGAAGTGCTCAAGCTGTCTCAAGGGGAACAGCCCCGCGCAGGTGGCGGGAAAGCGATGCAGGATAAGGTCCGCAACCTGGAAGAGGAGGTCGCCGCGCGCGACAAGACGATCCACGAAGCCAACGATCGGATCGCCAAGCTCGAGAAGACCGTTAAGGACATGCAGGGACTCCTGGAGCTCAAGAACAAGCCCATGGCGGAGCTGCAGAAGCCCGCCGTAGCGCCACCTAGTCCTGCGCCTACGCCCGCCGCGCCTCCCAGCGTCGTTCCGCCGCCAGTCAAGCCTGAAGTTGCGCCAGTCATGCCCCCACCAGCGGCACCGGCTACCGGTCCGATGGCAAACTCCGGCACGCAGCCTAATATTACCGGCGGTGCGGAGCCTCAGCCTAAACCCAAGCCACATCCACGTGTAGTGGCGCCACCGCCGCCTCCGCCCAGCCTGCTGGACGATTTGTTGGCGGAGCCCACGTATCTGATCGCAGGTGGCGCAGTTTTGGCGCTGATACTGGGCTTTCTAGGCTATCGGATCATCCGCAGCCGTCGAGGCGCGGCGGCCGATAGCTTCGGGGCAGAAAAAAAAACTTCTGAAGTAGGAGCGGTCAGTGTGGTGGGCAGTGACACCGCCGCTCTCGTCGCGGCTGCAACGCGCGCGGGCGCATCCCAGCCCCAAGTCGCCGAAGAGGTCGACCCCCTAGCCGAAGCCGAGATCTACCTCGCCTATGGGCGCGATGGCCAGGCCGAGGAGATCCTGAAAGAAGCGCTGCAAAGCCAGCCCCGGCGTTTCGAGATCCACCTCAAGCTGCTCGAGATCTTCGCGAAGCGCAAGGACGTCCCGGCCTTCGACGCGGTGGCACGCGAACTGCAGCAAGCTACTGGTGGCCAAGGCGAGGTCTGGTTGCAAGCCGCCCGTCTTGGCTATCAGATCGATCCGAGCAACCCGCGCTACGCCGGGGGCAAACCAAGCGCCGAGGCCGTCGCGGCGGCAGCAGCTGCGGCCGCCGCCTCCGCCGTCACCGCAACGGACAAGACGCTGGACTTCCAGATCGACTCGCTCGAATCCTCCCCTGAGATCGGGACGCTGACCGATATCGATGCGGGCTTTGGACGCCGTTTCGCCACCACCACCGCCGCTGCCAGCGCTGACCGCCTCGACCTCAATGTGAGCGTGGACGACGGCCAGGCACCGGGCACCAAAACCGATATCGATCTAGGCAAGCTCGGCCCCAGCGATACCACTGCCGTGGACCTGGATCTCGACAGCCTGGGTGGCCCCACCGGCGCCGGAGCGGGTACCGACATCAATCTCGCAACGTTCGGTACCGAGCAGTCGTCCGACATGCCAGTAATGGACTTCGATCTCGACCTGCCCCTGGGGGGCGATGACAAGTCCCGGGCCCAGGCCGGTAAAGCGGACTCAGTGGACTTCGACCTGAAGCTGGACGACATCGGCGGAGCTTCGATGGGCGGTACCGCTCTTGACTTTGACGTCGACCGCATTGCCCTCGAAACCGGGGGCGCGTCGAAGGCCGAGCCGGTGCTCAACCTTGATCGATCCGGGCCGGCAATGCCGGAAATCGATTTGTCCTCTATCAATCTCGACCTGGGCGGGGCAGGCCCATCCGAACCCGAGGGGGGCGGCAAGGACGACAAGTGGTACGACGTCCAGACCAAGTTCGACTTGGCCAAGGCCTATCAGGAAATGGGCGACAAGGAAGGAGCTAGGGAGATCCTGCGCGAGGTCATTGCCGAGGGGGACGCCGAGCAACAAGCCGCCGCGCACAAGGTGCTCGAGACGCTGGGCTGAGCCGACAGGTGCCGGGCGGTCCATGGGCGCGGAACTCCGCGCCCATTTTGTTTCGTAACCCGCGGCAAACTCAGTGCCCTGGGTGTGGCTGTGGTAGACAGCATCTATGCGTATCGCCCTGGGACTTGAATACGACGGCAGCGCCTTTTGCGGTTGGCAGACGCAGCCTTCCCGCTGTGCAGTGCAAGACGCGGTGGACGCGGCCCTGTCCAACATCGCGGCGGAGCCGGTGCAATCACAGTGTGCAGGCCGTACGGACGCTGGCGTGCACGCGCTTGGCCAGGTGGCTCACTTCGACACTTCGGCGCGGCGCCCGCTCAGTGCTTGGGTGCGCGGCGCCAACGCATTGCTGCCTGAGTCCATCGCGGTGCAATGGGCGCGTGAAGTCAGCAATGACTTCCATGCCCGCAACCGCGCAACCGGACGCATCTACAACTACCTCGTCCTCAACCGCCGCGAACGCCCCGGCGTGCATCATGCACGCATCGGCTGGTACCACCGGCCGCTAAACCTCGATTTGATGCGCGACGCGGCGCGCTGGCTCATTGGCAGCCACGACTTCAGCGCGTTCCGCGCCGCCGAATGTCAAGCAGCTTCACCGGTGAAAGAGCTGCGGCGCGCCGAGATCCAGCGCTTCGGCGGGCTGGTGGTCTTCGAGTTCGCTGCCGATGCGTTCCTGCATCACATGGTGCGCAACTTGGTTGGCTGCATGGTCAAGATCGGCGAGGGTACACGCCCGCCGGAATGGCTCAGAGAGGTGCTCGAAAGCCGCGATCGCGCGCGCGCAGCGCCGACCTTTCCGCCAGATGGCCTGTACCTCACAGCAGTAGAATACGATACGGCGTGGGGCCTGCCCGCGTCGCGCGCGGCTCTGCCTTCTGACGTATTTCTGAGTGCGGCGCAGGCCTCGATCGTTCTGTCTTGAACCGATGACCACAGCAGTCAAGATCTGCGGAGTGACGCGTGTCGAGGATGGCCTGGCGGCGGCCCGCGCCGGCGCCCACGCTGTCGGAGTCGTCTTTCATCCTGCGAGTCCGCGCTGCGTCGACATCCGGCGAGCGCGCGAAATAGTCGAGCGACTACCGCCCTTCGTGACAGCTGTTGGCCTGTTCGTAGACCCACAACCCGACGAGGTGGCGCGTGTCGTGCGCGAGGTCGGGTTGAATCTGCTGCAGTTTCACGGCGACGAACAACCAGAGCTGTGCGCTCGCTTCGGTCTGCCCTACATCAAGGCATGCAGGGTAGCGGCGGGAACGGATTTGCTACAATACGCTGCGTTTCACTATCGAGCCAAAGGCCTGCTTCTCGACGCCTTCGTCGCCGGTGCTCACGGCGGTACCGGGCGTTCCTTCGACTGGGGCCTGATTCCCCGCGACCTGCCTCTCCCGGTCGTGCTCGCGGGCGGGCTTACGTCCACCAACGTTGGCGAAGCCATCCGGGTGGTTCGCCCCTGGGCGGTAGATGTGAGCAGTGGCGTGGAACGCGAAAAAGGCGTCAAAGACGCTGCAAAAATAGCCGCCTTCATGCGAGGAGTGCGCGATGCAGATGTATGAAGCGGGACAGATCTATGACCTGCCCGACAATCGAGGCCACTTCGGCGCTTACGGGGGCGTGTTTGTTGCCGAAACCCTGATCCAAGCTCTGGAGGAGTTGAAGCGCGAATACCTGCGCGCTCGCGACGATGCACTTTTCCAGGCCGACTTTGCCGCCGAGCTGAAGCACTATGTCGGGCGACCGAGCCCCGTGTACCACGCCAAGCGCCTGTCCGAGGATCTGGGGGGCGCTCAGATCTGGCTCAAGCGCGAAGACCTCAACCATACCGGCGCGCACAAGATCAACAACACCGTGGGCCAGGGGCTGTTGGCAAAGAGGATGGGCAAGAAGCGCGTGATCGCGGAGACGGGTGCCGGCCAGCATGGCGTGGCGGCGGCTACGGTCGCCGCGCGGTTCGGAATGGAGTGCGTCGTGTACATGGGCTCCGAAGATATCCAGCGGCAGGCCATGAACGTGTACCGCATGAAGCTGCTCGGCGCGACTGTGGTGCCGGTGGAGAGTGGCTCCAAGACTCTCAAGGACGCGCTCAACGAAGCGATGCGCGATTGGGTCACCAACGTCGAGAGCACCTTCTACATGATCGGTACGGTCGCGGGGCCGCATCCCTACCCGATGATGGTGCGCGACTTCAACGCCGTTGTCGGCAAGGAGCTGCGCACGCAGATGCCAGAGATGGTCGGACGCCAGCCGGACGCCATCCTGGCTTGCGTGGGGGGCGGGTCCAATGCCATGGGCGTGTTCTACCCTTATATCCAGGACCCGTCTGTGAAGCTCATTGGGGTGGAAGCGGCGGGAGAGGGTATTGCTACCGGGCACCATGCTGCGACGCTGTGCGCAGGCCGCCCCGGTGTGTTGCACGGCAATCGCACCTACCTGCTGCAGGACGCGGACGGCCAGATCATCGAAACGCACTCCATCTCCGCCGGGCTCGACTACCCCGGCGTCGGGCCGGAGCATGCCTGGCTCAAGGACAGCGGGCGCGGGGAGTACGTCGCCGCCACCGATCAGGAGGCGCTCGCTGCGTTCCACAAGCTGTGTCGACTCGAGGGCATCATGCCGGCGTTGGAATCCAGCCATGCACTCGCGCATGCCATGAAGATCGCCCCGGGCCTGGATCGCAACAAGGTGCTGCTGGTCAATCTCTCCGGTCGTGGCGACAAGGACATGCACACGGTCGCCAAGTACTCTGGCATACAGCTTTGACGCCGGAGCGATGCGCTAAGGTGTCAGAGCCCATCGCGCCGCGCTCGACTTACAGCCGATCCCCGGATTCCTGACGTCTGATGTCCCGCATCGCACACACTTTTGCCCGCCTCAAGGCCGCTGAGCGCAAGGCGTTGATCCCGTACTTCACAGCGGGGGACCCCAGTCTGCAAGCCACCGGGCGTCTCATGCATGCACTCGTAGAAGCGGGCGCGGACATCGTGGAACTGGGTGTGCCGTTCTCCGATCCGATGGCGGACGGGCCCGTGAACCAGCGCTCGAGCGAGCGTGCGCTGAAGCACCACACCAGCCTCAAGCAGGTGTTGGAGGTAGTCGCCGGCTTCCGGCAGTCGGACAACAGAACGCCCGTGGTGCTGATGGGCTATGGCAATCCGATCGAGACGATGGGCTATGAGCGCTTCGCGCAAGCTGCACAGCTCGCTGGCGTGGACGGTGTGCTGGTCGTCGACTATCCGCCGGAGGAAAGCTCGGATCTGACTGCGCAGCTGCGCCGGCGCGAGATCGACAGCATCTTCTTGCTTTCACCTACTACCGAAGAAGCGCGCATGGAGAAGGTTGGGAGCGTCGCCAGCGGCTACATCTACTACGTATCGTTGAAGGGTGTGACAGGGGCCAGCCATCTCGACGTGCAAGAAGTGGCCGCCAAGATCCCGCGCATCCGCTCCCACATCAAGTTGCCCGTCGGTGTGGGCTTCGGCATCCGCGATGCAAGTACCGCTCGCGCCGTTGCGCGCGTGTCGGACGCTGTGGTGATCGGCAGCCGACTGGTTCAGGAGATCGAACAGTCCGCCCCGGACCAGCTGATCGGCAACGTGAAGGCCCTGGTCGGCACGATCCGCCAGGCGATGGACGAGTAACGACTGAGGTGAACGCGTCGCAACTCTCGTGTATGCGCCTTTGCCGCAAGTGTTCGAGCAACGCACGCGTCCGGAGGTGATGTGAGCTGGCTTCAGAAGCTGCTTCCCCCCAAGATCAAGCGCAGCCCGGGCGCGGCCAAGAAAGCCGTTCCGGAAGGGCTCTGGATCAAGTGCGAGGTGTGCGAGTCGGTGCTGTACCGCGCCGACCTCGAGAAGTCGATGAATGTCTGCCCCAAGTGCGCGTACCACAATCGAATCAGCGCGCGCGAGCGGCTCGATGGTACGCTCGATGCCGAGGGCCGCTACGAGATCGGTTCCGAAGTGATGCCGGTGGACTTTCTGAAGTTCGTCGACAGCCGCCGCTACATGGACCGTCTGGAAGCGGACACACAGGAAACCGGGGAAAGCGATGCGCTAGTCGTCATGCAGGGCTCGATCAAGACTGTCCCGGTGGTGGTGGCTGCCTTCGAGTTCCGGTTCATGGGCGGCTCTATGGGCTCGGTGGTCGGCGAGCGGTTCGTGCGCGGGGTGCAATCCGCCATCGAGCAGAAACTCCCCTTCATCTGCTTTGCCGCGAGCGGCGGTGCGCGTATGCAGGAAGGACTGATGTCGCTGATGCAGATGGCCAAGACTACGGCGGCGCTGACACAGCTTGCCACCGACCGGCTGCCGTTCATCTCCGTACTTACTGATCCCACGATGGGTGGCGTTTCGGCCAGCTTCGCCATGATCGGCGACATCGTCATCGCCGAGCCTGGGGCCTTGATCGGCTTCGCCGGACCGCGCGTGATCGAGCAGACAGTGAAGCAGACGTTGCCAGAAGGCTTCCAGCGCGCAGAATTCCTGATCGAGCACGGTGCGATCGATCTGATCGTCGACCGGCGCGAGATGCGCGACCGGCTGGTGAGTCTGATCACCCTGCTGATGCGTGCGCCGGCTGCATGAGTCTCTCAGCCCTGTCCTATCCAACCACCATCAACTCTTCACCTGTTGCGCCCGACTCCTCTAGTCTCGAAGACTGGTTGAGCTATCTCGAGCGGCTGCACCCCTCTAGCATCGATCTGGGCCTGGATCGCGTTGCGTCGGTGCGCGACCGGCTCGGGCTCGCCCCCAAGTTTCCAGTGATCACCGTGGGGGGTACGAACGGCAAAGGCTCCACCTGCGCGATGCTGGAGAGCTGTCTGCGCTTAGCCGGGTACAAGAGCGGCTGCTATATGTCTCCTCACCTTCTGCGCTACAACGAGCGTGTGCGCATCGGCGGCGTGGAAGCCGGGGACGGCGCTCTAGTCGAAGCATTCCGGCGCGTGGAGCAGGCGCGTGCGAACACCTCGCTCACCTATTTCGAATTCGGCACACTCGCCGCGGTCCTGCTGTTCGTCGAGGCGCGAATCGACGTCGCGGTCCTGGAGGTCGGCCTTGGGGGCAGACTGGATGCCGTGAACGCGTTCGAACCCGACTGCGCGGTGGTGGTGAGCGTTGCGCTTGATCACGTCGATTACCTGGGGAGTACGCGTGAGCGTATCGGCTTTGAAAAAGCGGGAATTTTCCGAACCCACAAACCGGCGATTGTCGCCGAGGCCGATCCGCCCGCGAGCTTGCTCCAGCATGCGCAGAACACCGGCGCGGACTTGCGCCTGATCGACCGCGATTTCGGCTATGCGACTGAAGAGGTGCAATGGCGGTTCTGGGACTGGCGCGGCAAACGCGACGGGTTGCCACTCCCCGCGTTGCGTGGTACCTACCAGTTGGCCAATGCCAGCGCTGCACTGGCCGCGCTCGACTCGCTCCGGGAACAGCTGCCAGTAGACAACGGCGCAATTCGCCGCGGGTTGGTCGAGGTGGATCTGCCCGCGCGCTTTCAGGTTCTCCCGGGTCGACCCGCGTTGATCCTGGACGTGGCCCACAACCCACATGCAGCGGCTCGGCTGGCGGAGAACCTAGTGCGCCTCGATGGCCGCGGCCGCATTCTGGCGGTGTTCGCCATGTTGAAAGACAAGGACATCAACGGCGTCGTCGCTGCGGTATCGGCGCAGGTGCGGGAGTGGTTCGTCGCGCCGTTGCCGGGGCCGCGCGGAGCCGATCTCGACCGCATGACCGGAGCGTTGCGCGAAGCACGCGCCGCTGGATCGGTGACGAGCTGCAGCGATGTTGCCACGGCTTTGCGGCGAGCCCGCGGGCTCGCGGGGCCGGATGATAAAATTGTGGTTTTCGGATCTTTTCATACCGTGGCCGCCGCTCTGCGGGCAATGAATCAGAACTAGATCATTTTGGTACCGTGGTCAGGATCCCCATCTCCGATGAAGAGCTGCAATTGAGGAAGCGGGCCCGCCGCCGCTTGGTGGGCGCGATCGTGCTGGTGCTGCTCGTGGTCGTGCTCGTGCCTATGTTCCTCGAACGCGAGCCGCGGCTGCAGAAACAGGACATGGATATTCGGATTCCCCCGATTCCCGGATCGACCCAGGAGCGGTCCGGCCCCAACACTGTCCCGGCTTCGCCGCCAGCTATGACGCCGCCTCAGACGGGCAGCCCGACGTCCGCGGAGTTCGCGAGCCCTCCGCCAGCCACATCGGGCCCGGTGCCCACGACAGGCGAGCCGGTCGCGCCCAAACCTCCCCCTCCGGAGACCAAATCGGCAGCACTCGGCAAGGCGCCGGCTGCCAGGCCAGCGACAGCGGATCCGCCCAAGTCCGTGACGGAAGACGGTTTCGTGATCCAGCTCGGCGCCTACTCGAAGGCATCGAATGCGAAGCAGCTGCTGAAGGAGCTCAAGGCGCGCAAGTTTCCCGCCTTCAGCGAATCGGTGAAAACCCCAAATGGAGAAAAGACGCGCGTGCGCGTCGGGCCTTACCCCAGCGTGGAGGTGGCAGAGAAGGCGCGCGAGCGGCTCAGGGCGCTGAAGCTTGTGCCAGTGAGCGACGCCAAGGTGGTGCGCATGGGCGAATGAATGGCCTAGACGTCAGGCCGGGCCCGTGACTACGGTCGACTATGCCGCCCTCGGCATCGCAGGATTGTCGGTGCTGGTTAGCCTGTTTCGTGGCGCGGTCCGTGAAGTTATGGCGCTCTCCTCCTGGATCGGCGCGTTCTTGATCGCACGCTACTTGGCCCCCACGTTCTCGAAGGTGTTGCCGGCATCGCTCAGCCATCCATGGCTCCGCTTAGCTGTGGCCTTCGCCGGTTTGATGCTGGTGAGTCTCGTGTTGTTCGCGCTCGTGACCGTGGCCCTGACCCGGATCGTGCGCCGGTCCAAGCTGGCTCCCTGGGACCGTGCGTTAGGCATGCTGTTCGGACTGGCGCGGGCGCTCGTAATCCTGCTGGCCCTGGTGCTCGCGGCTGGGCTGACGCCGCTTCCACGCGATCCGGCATGGCGCAATGCGCTGTTCACCCCGCCGCTGGTCGCGCTGGCGAAGAAGGCCCGCGCTTATCTGCCGGAGGCTTTGGCGGAGCGCATTCGTTTCGAATAGGCGGGGCGTCCTAGGCCTCGCTTTGGACTATACTAGCGCGGCCTTGTGGGCCAGAAGCCCAGCAGCGGCGCGGGGTTCGGCCGACAGGGCCGGGATGAGCGTTCACGGAGTGCCGAGTATGTGTGGAATCATCGGCGTAGTCGCCAAGTCTCCCGTCAATCAACTGCTCTACGACGGACTGCTGGTGTTGCAGCATCGCGGCCAGGACGCGGCGGGCATCGTCACCGCGGAAGGCAGCACGTTCCACATGCACAAGGGCAGCGGCCTGGTGCGCGACGTCTTCCGCACCCGGGACATGCGCAATCTGCAGGGCACTGTAGGCATCGCCCACTGTCGCTACCCAACCGCCGGTTCCGCGGACAACTCCGCTGAGTCCCAGCCGCTATACGTCAACTCGCCGTTCGGCATTGTCTTGGGTCACAACGGCAACCTCACCAACTCCGAGCAGCTTAAGCGCGACTTGTTCCGACAGGACCTGCGGCACGTGAACACCAGCTCCGATTCGGAAGTCCTGCTCAATGTGCTTGCCCACGAGCTGCAGGAATGCTCCAGCGGCTACGAACTGGACGCTGACACCATCTTCGCCGCCGTGGGTGGTGTATACAGGCGCTGTCGCGGGGCGTACGCGGTGGTGGCCAGCATCGCCGGCTATGGGCTGCTGGCGTTCCGCGATCCCCACGGCATCCGCCCGCTCGTGGTGGGCCGCACGCTCACCGAGCAGGGTGTCGAATACCTGGTGGCGTCTGAGAGCGTGGCGCTCGACACTCTGGGATTTCAACTGATTCGCGACGTCGGCCCGGGCGAGGCGATCTTCATCGATCAGGATGGGCATTTCTACAGTCGTCAATGTGCGGCCAACCCGTCGCTCAACCCGTGCATCTTCGAGTACGTCTACCTGGCGCGTCCCGACTCTGTAATCGACGGCATCTCGGTCTACGAAACCCGGCTCAGGATGGGTCAAAGCCTGGCCGATAAAATCCGCCGCGAGCACCGCGATCTGGATATCGACGTGGTCATGCCGATTCCAGATTCCAGCCGCCCCTCCGCCATGGAGCTGGCCAAGCAGCTGGGCGTGTCTTATCGCGAAGGCTTCATCAAGAACCGCTATATCGGCCGCACCTTCATCATGCCAGGGCAAGCGATCCGGCGTAAATCGGTGCGCCAGAAGCTCAATGCTATCGGGATGGAGTTCAAAGGTAAAAATGTGCTGTTGGTGGACGATTCCATCGTGCGCGGCACCACCAGCCGTGAGATCGTCCAGATGGCGCGCGACTCGGGCGCGACCAAGGTGTTTTTCGCGTCTGCTTCACCTCCGGTGCGCTTCCCCAATGTGTATGGCATCGACATGCCGACTTCGAAGGAGCTGATCGCCAATGGTCGTACCGACGAAGAGATCGCCCGCGAGATCGGCGCCGATCGCCTGATCTACCAGGACCTCGTGGCGCTGATCGACGACTGCCGCTCGGTCAATCCCAGGATTCGCAGCTTCGAGGCCTCCTGCTTCAGCGGCGTCTACATCACCGGCGACATCACGCCGGAGTACCTGGCCGGTGTCGAGGCTAACCGCAACGACGCGGAACTCATGCGCCGCACCAGCGCGGCCGCCACGCAGCTCGATCTGAATCTGGCTACGGCGGACTGACGAAGGCGGCGCAAGCGAGCCGCCCGAATGGCGGTCGCGGCTTCTATCCGGGACCGTGGCGTGCGCCCGCCCTGCAAAGTGGCTATTGCGGGCGCTCCATCTTGCACGAAGTCGACATCATCGTGTCTTTTCCTTCGATGCGCCGCTCGGCTTTCCAGCCCATCCCGGTGCGATCCGCATCGAACCGCAGCTCCTTGCCGTCCACCTTGGCGACCGAACTGATGAAGAGGGGTTGAATCAGTTGATGGTTGTCGGCGCGCATCTGTACCTGGCCGAATAGGTACTCATAGGTCATGCCCTCGAGCGCCCGCGCGACTTTCTCGGGGTCCGTGGAGCGCGCACGCTCGATCGCCTGCGCCAGCATTTCGATGACGACGCCGTGCTGGGATTGGATATAGTCCTCCTTATATTTCTCCCGATACCCGGCGATGTACTTGGCACTGCGCTCGTTTGGCGGGTTCACCGCGTAGACGTGCACATTTTTGATATGACCAAGTGCTGCGTCGCCCAAAGCCGTGAGCATACCTGGCGAACCCGCATAGTAGGAGTAGTAGTCGGCGTTCAACCCGGATTCCCGGGCCGCTTTTACCAGCAATGTAAAGTCGTTGCCCCAGTTGCCCGTGATAACGGAGTCTGCACCGGAGGCCCTGATCTTGGCGATGTAAGGGGCAAAGTCTTTTACCTTGCCCAACGGATGCAGGTCGTCTCCCACGATCGAGATATCGGGTCTTTTCTGAGCGAGCATCGCACGCGCTGCTTTTGCGACGGCCTGGCCGAAACTGTAGTCCTGATTGATGAGGTACACTTTTTTGATGTTCTTGTTCGCTGCGATCGTATCGGTCAGCGCGGACATCTTCATATCCGCATCGGCGTCGAAGCGGAAATGCCAGAAGCTGCACCGTTCGTTCGTCAGAGCGGGGTCGACGGCCGCGTAGTTCAGATACAGGATTGTGCGATCCGGGTCCCGTGCATTCTGCTTCGAGACCGCGTCCGAAAGGGCGAGTGCAACCGCCGAACTGTTACCCTGGGTGATGTAGCGGATTCCTTGATCGCTGGCTTGCTTCAGCGCCAGCAGCGAATCCTGCGGATTGGCCTTGTTGTCGAAGGTGACGAGTTCCAGCTTGGTGCCGCCAAGTACGCCGCCGCGAGCGTTTACCAGATCGATTGCGTATTGATACGCCCGCACCTCCATCTCGCCGACATTGGCAAACGGCCCCGAAAGAGGGTCAATGAAAGCGATCCTCACTGCGTCAGCGGCGATCACTCTGATCGGAATACCAATCAATACCGCGCCCGCCAACAGTCGGGCCCATCCAGATGTGCTCATCGCGCTCCTCCCTTCAGTAAATCGCCTGTCGCCCGCGTCTGACAGCCTCAGGTCAGCTCTCTTCGGCCGCCGCGCGCAGCTCGCATATCCGCACGCCGTGTTTGCCGAAAGGGTATCTTACTCGGAAGTTACAACCGACCTAGTGAGAGGATTCAGGACGCGACGCTTGCCGAGCTCTCCGGCCCTTTGCCAGACTTGTAACTGCGCTGCAGTATTTTGCTCCAGCGTGCAAGTCAATGGGCCTTACTCCGAGCTTGCTGTAGCGCGATGATCCGTGCGCTGAGCGACTAGCGGTGTCAGCGCCAGCAGAAGCCAGCGACAGTCTCAAGTCTGAAACAAAGTCGAACTATGCTTACCGCCAAAAAACCTGGGTGCTTGCGTCTCACCTGGAACTCTCGCGCAATGACGCGAGACTAAACAGGGAGTGCAGGTCAGGTTCGATCGAAAGTACAACCGTGCAGCGTAATCGTCGCGAGCTGGGGACATGAAGACTTCCAGTTGCCGCTCAACGACACGGTTCGATCGGCGTTGCCCTTTGGCGACCGCGTGCGCAAGCGGGGACCAGCACACCACCTGCGAGCGCGTATACGCCGCCTCACCGTGGTTGTATTCACGATCGTTTTTCAGTACCGGTTCGGAGGAGGACCATGGGTACAGTGAATCTATCCAGGCTCTGGTATATCTTCCCGCCTGACGATCAGGATCTCAGACCTGGGCAATTCGAACGGAAGGTGACAAGCTTCATCAATTACCTGCCGCGCGACCAGCAGATAGCCGTGCTGGATTTCCTGATGGTCCAGTATGCAGCGTTCCAGAAGCAGCTGGAGGTGCTACGCGCACGCGCGGTCGTTTCTCAGCCAGAGCACTGCCAACGCTCAGAACGGCTGTCCCATCATCTGGAAACCTTGAGAGTCTGCCGTCAGTCGCTGCATCCCAGCTGAGTTGCTCCGACCTCGCTGGGTGGATGGACCGTAGAACCGCAACCTATCGGGAGTGTCTTTAGATGCGACGCTGTAGCCCCAGGCGCGGATTTTAGAACTCTTCCCATTCCCCATCATTGCTGCGCGCGAGCCTCGTCTGAGGAGCCGGCGCAGCAAGCGAACGGGTTCGCGTCGTGTCGGCGCTCTCGCTGATGGTAGGAGCCACCGCGCGCCCACCTTGCGGGATCCTGAATACGCTCACTGCCGTAACCAGGTTCTCGGCCAACCTGCGCAACTGCTCGGCCGAAGCTGTAGCCTCTTCCACCAGCGCCGCGTTTTGCTGCGTAACCTGTTCCATCACCGTGACGGTCTGGTTGATCTCCTGGATCCCGGCGCTCTGCTGGCTGGAGGCATCGGCTATACCAGCCATCAGCTCGCTGACGTGCCTCACGGCCGTGACGATTTCGTCCATGGTGGCGCCGGCCTGCGCCACCAGCTTGCTACCGTTGTCCACCCGCTCGACCGAGCTGTAGATCAACTGCTTGATCTCCTTGGCAGAGTCCGCGCTGCGTTGCGCGAGGCTGCGGACTTCACCCGCGACGACCGCGAAGCCACGACCCTGCTCTCCCGCACGCGCGGCCTCCACCGCCGCGTTCAGCGCCAGGATATTCGTTTGGAAAGCAATGCCATCGATGACCGCGATGATATCCGCGATCCTCTTGGAGGACAGCTGGATCTCGCTCATGGTGTTGACCACGTGCCCCACGAGCTCGCCGCCGCGCGCGGCCACCTTGGAAGCATGTTGCGCCAGCTCGTTTGCCTGCTTCGCGTTCTCGCTGTTCTGCTTCACCGTTCCGGTCAGCTCCTCCATGCTGGCCGCCGTCTCCTCCAGGCTTGAGGCTTGTTCTTCGGTGCGTTGAGAGAGGTCGGTGTTGCCGGCGCGTATCTGCTTGGCGGTGATATGGATCGAGTCCGCCGCCACACGCACGCCCGAGACGATGTTCGAAAGACTGTCGGCCATGTCGTCTAGCGAGTTCAACAGCTGGCCGGTTTCGTCGACATGACGGCTGCGAATGCGACTGGACAAGTCGCCCGACGCGACTTTCTTGGCGTAGCCTACCGCGCGGCTGAGCCGCCGGGCGATGGTGCGTTTGAGAGTCAGATATAGCAGCCACGACAAGGCCAGGGCGATGAGCACGGTGCCGATGAACAGCTCCCCGCGCAGGATGTTGCTGACCTCGAATACTTCTTTGACCGGGGTCTCGCCAACGATCAGCCAGTTCCAACCGGGGAAGTACGTATAAACGGCGATTACCTCTTCCGCGCCATGCGCTTGCGTTGACGGCTGGACGTACCGCAGGACGCCCTGCTTTTTCTCCAGTATCTCCCGCATCACCTCGCGTCCGCCGACGTCCTTGTAGCTGAGCAGGTTCGAGCCTTCCGCCTTGGGATGGATGATCGCCGTGCCGAGGCTGGCTCCCGGACGCACGTCAAGAACGTAAAAGTATCCGGTCTGGCGCAACTTGACCGCGCGGATCTTCTGCTTGAGCACCTCCATGTCCTGGCTGATGTCGATCCCGACGTAGAGCACGCCGATGACCTGTCCGTCGCTGTCACGGATCGGCTCGTAGCTGGTCATGTAGTTGCGGCCGAACAGCACAGCCGGGCCACGATAGGCGCGCCCTTCCAGCAGTTGCTTGTAGCCAGGGTGTTCGTGGTCGAGCACGGTGCCGATGGCCCGCGAACCGTCCTCCTTCTTCAGCGATGTGGCGACACGTACGAAGTCGCGACCGCTGCGCGCGAACACCGTCGCAGTTGCACCGCTGCGGGCGGTAAAGGCGTCGACGCGATCGAAGTTGAGATTGATGCGCTCCGCGCCGGCGCGCAGCACCGGTGTGCTGAGATCGCCGATCTTGACCGTATTGCCACGCTCGAGCTCGATGCGCTCAGGGAAGTAGCTGGCGAACTCCCTGGCGACGCGTCCGACGTCCTTGTCCAGAGCCCCGTCGAATACTTGTACCAGATCCTGCATCTGGCGACCGGTGGAGCTCAGCTCGTCCATCGCCTCCTGATCCAGGTAGCGAGTCATGGTCATGCTCATCAACAGCGCGAGTACGCCGAAGGCAACCAGCACGAGGGCGCTTGCGGTCAGCGCGAACTTCGCGCCGATGGACAGTTTCGAAAAGCTCTTCAACATATCGTACCTTTACCCGGAGAGTCGGCAGCTGGTTGTCGAGATGGGCCGATGCCCGCATTTGTGGGTCGTCATAAGCCAGAAGCTTGCCAGAACAGCGCGTCTTGGAGCTGGGTCAAGAGGAGCAACGGGTCGCGTCGACGCCAGCGGCGACGCGGCGAGTGCGTGCGGCCTCCAGCACGCGCTCAGCCATACTGTGGATGGGCGCCACTTCGTCCACTGCCCCGAGCGCGATGGCCTCGCGCGGCATGCCGAACACAACACTGGTTGCCTCGTCCTGTGCGAGTGTGTACGCCCCCGCGCGCTTCATGCGCAGCAGGCCTGCTGCCCCGTCCCTTCCCATGCCGGTGAGGATGACGCCGACGGCTTGGTTGCCCAAGGCGTTGGCCGCCGAGTCGAACAGGACATCGACAGAGGGTCTGTGCAGGTTGACCGGGTCGTCCGCAGACAGTCGCAGGGTAAAGTGTCCCGGTTCGCCGCTGCGATGCACCCGCATATGCTGGCCTCCGGGTGCGATGTACGCGTAGCCCGGCCGCACCCGCTGGTTGTTCCCGGCTTCCTCAACCCGAATCTGGCACAGTCCGTTCAGCCGCTCGGCGAACAGGCGCGTGAAATACTCAGGCATATGCTGTGCGACCAGGACGGCTGGAGCGTCTGCTGGGAATCGCGTAAGCAGTGCGCGCAGGGCTTCGGTGCCGCCGGTGGAGGCGCCGACCGCGACCACCGTGTCGCACCGATCGCTGCGCGCGCTACGTGGACCCCCTGCCGCAGCTGGCCTCATAGGAGGATACAGTACGGAGGCAGGCGCTGGCTGCACCCGCGCTACGAAGGCGGCGCGGATCTTCTCGGCTACCGCTCCGCGATAGTCGTCGCCGAGCCGGGCATTCAGCCGGGGTTTGGGCACGAAGTCGACCGCCCCCAGCTCCAGAGCCCGCAGCGTCACCGCGGAGCCGTCCTGCGTGTGTGCAGAGATCATGACCACCGGCATGGGGCGGGCGCGCATGAGCTTCTCAAGAAACTGAAGCCCGCTCATATGTGGCATCTCCACGTCCAGCGTCAGGACGTCCGGCTTGAGCTCATCGATCAACGCCCGCGCCTGGTACGGATCCTCGGCCACACCTACCACACGCATGTCCGAATGACTGTCGATGATGTCGACCAGGATCTCGCGGACTAGCCGCGAATCGTCGACCACAAGCACGCGGATGGTCATTTGAACAGCTCCACTTTGCCGCTCAGATCTACCAGCATCAGCTGGCGGCTATAGTCCAGCTCGCGGGCCAGCACGGTGTCGTTGTGCAGCTGGCGCAGCTTCTTGACCATCACCCGCCCCGTGGAGGGGAAAAAGTAGATCTTCCGCGCGCACTCGTCCAACAGGTCTTTGGCAGCGACCTGGATACCCTCTTTCCCCAGGTATTCGACGATGAATCGCGCGTTGCTCTCGCCCACGCCTGCGGCGCGCAGATCGGGGATCACGCTTCCGCCGCCGAAGACTTTCGCCTCCATAGTCTGCTTGCGTGCCCCTTGTCGCAGCAGCCGATTGATCAGGACCTCCATTGCATAAGTCCCATAGCGGGCGGAGCGGCTGGCCGGGCTTACGTCCCCTACCGATTGCGGCAACAGAAAATGATTCATGCCACCGACTCCGGCGGCCGGATCGCGGATGCAGGCCGCAACGCAGGAGCCGAGCACAGTGGCAAGCACGATGTCGCGGTCGGTGACGAAGTATTGCCCAGGGAAAATCTTCGCGACCTCAGCATTCAGCCGCGCGTCGAAATAGATGGAGGGCTCGCCGGCATCCCCACTGGTCCCAGTCCACATCTGCGTCAGGCTGGCCGGGGGCGTGTTGCGGGCGAGAGGGTCAGCGGCGTGTTCGCCACGGAGTTGCTCTGATCCGACGCTGGGTCCACCTGCATATCCGGTGCAGCTAGATCGCCGCTTCGATGTCGAAGATTCCCAGCTCCTGGCTGGAGATCAGCTTCTCAATATCGAGGAGGATCAACATGTGATCGCCCTTGGTGGCAAGCCCAATGACGTACTCGACGTTCACCGAGGTGGCGAACTCGGGCGGGGGCTTGACTTCATCTTCGGTCAATGCCACCACGTCGACCACTGCGTCAGCAACGACCGCCACCAGACGCTCGTGTACGAGCAGCACGATCACCACGGTGAATGGATTGTAGGCTGCCTCCTTGAACCCGAACTTGATA
Organism: Gammaproteobacteria bacterium; assembly: GCA_041488355.1. Lineage (GTDB taxonomy): Bacteria > Pseudomonadota > Gammaproteobacteria > Burkholderiales > SHXO01 > SHXO01. The sequence goes on along the minus strand of JBGPPC010000010.1, from coordinate 12,642 downwards.
CGTAGATCGAGCACCGGTGCGATCAGCCCGCGCAGATTGATCACGCCTCTAATGTAGTCAGGTGCGCCCGGCAGCCTGGTCACGGCGTCGAACACGCGGATCTCTTGCACCTTGAGGATGTCAATGGCGTAATCTTCGTCGCCGAGGCGAAAGGCCAGAAACTCGCGCGTCGATGCGCTCACCGTGCTGTGTGCGCGCGCGGCGTTCGATACCAGATTCTGCATATGCGTGTCCTCAGTCATCGCTCATCCCTGGGCGGCGACCAGGGTTTCCATGCTCTTCATCGGTGCCAGCCCGGCGCGCATCAGCGCGCTCACGTCGAGGATCAAAGCCACTCGTCCGTTACCGAGAACCGTGGCGCCGGCGATGCCTGGCACCCGCCGGTAATTGGTCTCCAAGCTTTTGATCACCACCTGCTGCTGGCCCAGCAGGCGCTCGACCGCGAGCGCCGCGCGCCGTCCGTCCGCTTCGACGACGATCGCAATTCCAGCCTCGCGGCCGGCGCCTTCGCGACGGATGTGCAGCAGCGGTTCCAGATCGAGCATCGGCACATAGCTCTCGCGTACCTGGACTACCTGGGGGCCGCTGGCGATGGACTTGATCTGCCCGGGCTGCGCCAGGAAGGCCTCCGAGATGAACGACAGGGGGACGATGAAGCTCTCGCCGCCGATCTCCACTGTCATGCCGTCGAGGATGGCAAGCGTCAGCGGCAGTCGGATCGCGATAATGGTGCCCTTGCCGCGGTTCGAGCGCACGTCGATGTGCCCGCTGAGCGCGTGGATGTTGCGCTTGACCACATCCATGCCTACGCCCCGGCCGGACACGTCACTCACCTCTTCGACCGTGGTGAAACCGGGCGCGAACGCGAGCTGCCACACTTCTTCGTCGCTCATGGCCGGGTGGACGTGCAAGCCGCGCTCCTCGGCTTTGCGCAAGATCTTCTCGCGGTCGAAGCCGGCGCCGTCATCCTCGACCTCGACCAGAATGCCTCCACCTTGATGCACGGCGCGCAGCTGAATGCTGCCGCGGCGGCTCTTGCCAGCCGCTTCGCGCGCGTCAGGCAGCTCGATGCCATGGTCCAGGCTGTTGCGCACGAGGTGCATAAGCGGGTCGGCCAGTTTCTCGATCAGCTCTTTGTCCAGTTCGGTCTCGCCACCCTGCATGACCAGCTCGACGTCCTTCGCAAGCTTGTGCGCAAGGTCGCGTACCAGGCGCGGTATGCGCGAGAACAGGAAATCCAGCGGCAGCAGCCGGATGCCCATTACCGCTTCTTGCAAGTCGCGGGTTTGCCGTGCGACATAGGCGACGCTATCGCGCAGTCCAGCGTCCTGCACCGCTGCGCTCCGCTGCGCCGCCTCCGCAAGCATGGACTGTGCGATCACCAGCTCGCCCACCAAATTGAGCAGACGATCGACTTTGTCAACGTCCACGCGGATCGAGGAGCGATCGAAGTACATCCGGTCCGTCGCCCGGCGCCCAAACCCCGAATGATTGGGGTCATGATCCACCAGGCGCCGGCCGAGAGCGCTGGTATCGAACACGCCGGTCTGCGTCGCCGACGCCGACGACGTACCGTACGATCCGATGCCGCTGAGTTTTTCGGTAAACAGCCCAAAGGCTGTTGTTTCTGCCCTCGCCGCGCGTCCCGTTAACGCGGTGCTTGCCTGGGCGACCGGTCGTGGCGCAGTGTGCTGGCGCTCGACGCGTACGTTATCCGTCCCAAGCAGCGATACAAGCTTGGCGCGAATCGCATGCTGGCGCTCGGGCGTCAGGAGGAACAATGACAACGTCGGAACGCTGCTCGCGCTACTGCTCGTCTGGACGTCCTCGACGCGCCCCAACGTGGCGAGCTCTGCGTACAGTTCGGAAAGCGGCAGCGCGCTGATCCCCTCCCCCTCGGGCAGGTGGACTTCGACACGGAAGCGCGCGCTGCGCCGGCCTTCCGGGGCGAGCGCATCGTGCGGCGCCTCGGCAGCTGTGGCGTCAGTTTGCGTGAGTTGGGTGAGGCGTTCGTAGACTGCTTGGAGCGCAGCGGGATCTGACTCAGTTGCGTCTTTGAGACAGCGCAACTCCTCGCGCACCGTGTCGCAAGCTTCGAGCAGCAGCGAGACGACGTCGTGGGTTGGCCGCACCTCCTCTTTGCGGATATGGTCGAGGATCGTCTCGATCCGGTGCATGACATCGGCCAGCCGTGTTGCGCCGAAGATGGTGCTGTTGCCCTTTACCGAATGTGCGGCGCGGAAGATGGAGTTCAGCGCTTCGGGATCCGGTGAGCGCAGGTCCAAATGCAGCAGATGCCCTTCCATTGCCGCCAGGTGCTCCTCGGTCTCCTGGAAGAACATGGGCAGAAAGCGGGTCAGATCCACGGCTGCGGGCTTTCCTGGTCGGCTGGTGCGTGGCATACCCGGGTTTCGCGCTTGGTTCAGCGCGTCACCTTCTCCACTACCTCGATCAGCTTGTTGGGGTCGAACGGCTTGACCAGCCAGCCAGTCGCTCCGGCCGAGCGTCCCTCCTCCTTCATATTGTCGGAGCTCTCGGTGGTGAGCAGGAGGATCGGGATGCCTTTGTACTGCGGTAGCGCGCGCAGCGCCTTGACCAGGGTGATGCCGTCCATCTTGGGCATACTCTGGTCGGTGATCACCAGATCGACCTGATTGCCCAATGCCTTTTGCAGCCCGTCCATGCCGTCCTCAGCCTCGATGACCCGATGACCCGCGGACTTCAGGACGTAGGCCAACATCTCGCGGATGGCGGCCGAATCGTCAACGGTGAGGACCAGCTTTCTCATGGCGGACCTGCGTTCCATTAGTACTTCGGTGAGCGGATGTGCTGCGCGCTAGAACAGGTCGATCCCGCCGGCCTGCGTGTCCCACTGTCGGACCCGACTGTCGCCGCAAGACTCTAGCGTCGCGATCGCCTCCAGGAAGGCGCGTTTTTCGCCCGCGAGCTGTGAGGCCTGCGTATGCGGATCGTTGTGTGGCACGCTGATGGCCTGAACCAGTTCCTGCAGCCGTTGCGAGACCAGCAGCAATCGGTCTACGCGCTGCTCCGTCGTGGCAACCAGTTGTCCGACTAGATCGGAGAACTGGAGATGCTGGGAAGCAGCGAGCAGATTCTGCTTGACCCGCGCTGCAGCTTCATCTGCACCCAGGCCCGCCAGCGCGCGATTGGCGGCATGGAAGCTATCGAGTAGCTTGCGGGTCGCATCCGCGAGAAGCAGCTGCGTCTGCTCGAGCTCCTGGTGTGCGGCCCGGCACTGCAAATGGAGCGCTGCCCCCGCCCGCCCCACCAAGCGCTCCAGTTCATCGCCTCCAGCACCCTTCGCGCCGGTCGCGGTGGTGTCGTCTGCGCTCGCTGGCTGCGGCCTCATGCGCGGTTTCTCGCAGGGTGTGGTATCTGCTGTGCCTAGAACAGCGTGATGCTTCGCTCGACCAACAGCTCCGACAAACGCGTATCGGAGGCAATCAGCCGATCAGCGATTGCCTCCAGAAACGCGTCACTGAAGCGACGCACGCACTTGTCCGACGAGCGGGCGAGCTGGATCGGGTCGACCTTGGCCACCGTGATGTCGGTGACGGCGGAAACCGTAATGGCGCTCTTGACCTTGTTGCGCGATAGGAAGGCGGTTTCCCCCAGGCAGTGGCCAGGGTCGACCACACGCAATAGAGTCCCGTTCTTGACCACCCGCGCCTGCCCGCGCACCAGGACGTAGAACCCGTGGTTCGCCTGCTGCTCAGCAATCAGTACGGTATCGGCCGGGTGCCTCTGCCAGGTCGAGAATCGCAGCACTTCTTGCAGATCATCTTCTTCGAAGCCGGTAAAAAAGCTCAAGCCCTTCAGCGCCTGCAGCTTGTCCGGTTCGGTCGACAGCTCGACGTTCGAGACCGTGCGTCCCGAGAACGGCGCGAGCGCCTCGGCAAACTCTCGCCACGAGGCAAAGCGCTCTTCGGGGCTCTTGCCCGTCGCGCGCGTGAACACCACGTCGAGAGCCTCTGGCACCCCCGGCCGTCGCGCGCTCGGAGCCTGTGGCTGGGCGCGCAGGATCTGCTCAACGATCCCGTAGTGCGTGGAGGCGGTGAAGGCGAGCGTGCCGGTCAACATCTTGTACAGCATCATGCCGAGCGAGAACATGTCGCTGCGGGAGGTGAGCGTTTCGCCCTGGATCTGTTCCGGCGACATGTAGGCTGGAGACCCCACACCGCTCACCTGTGACATGCGCACGTTCTCCGCGCTGAGTGCCGAGCCGAAATCCGAGACCTTGGGCTCCAGGTTCTCGGACAGCAGGATGTTGTCGGGCTTGATATCGCGGTGAATTACGCCGTGCTGCTCAGCGTAGTCCAATGCTCCACACACGGTTTGCAGGATCTCGGCCACGCGCTTGAAGTCGAGCAGACTGCCCGGCCGGCAATACTTGTCGAGAGTCGAGCCGTGCACGTACTCCATGGCGATGTAGGCGCGATCGTCGTCTACCGCCGAGTCGTAGATTTGTACGATGTTGGGGTGCCGCAGTTTTTGCGCCAGCAACACCTCGGTGAGAAAGAATTTCCGAATCAGCGTGGCCTGCTCGGAGTCCGTCGACTGGTCGATGGAAAATAACTTGACCGCAACTTCGCGCGCGGTTGTGGGGTCGCGTGCCAGGTAGACGCTGCTGGTGGTCCCGCTCCCCAACAAACGCAGCACTTCGTACTTTCCGACCTTGCCACCAGTCAGCGGTGTACGTTTCTTGGCGTCTTCTATTGTCGACGGGGCGAGGAGGTCCATTGGACTAATCCGTTGCGGTCCGGGGAGGGCAGCAAGAACTGAGCCAATACCCTGCGGACGTCGAGTTGCGCAAATTCCAGTTGGCACGTTGCCAAAACCGGCGAACCTCAGTAGCATCTGCCTTGCGCCGATTTGATCGTCAGCTTGCGGGCGCAATACAAATCCAGCTAAAGCGCGGGCAAACCCGTCGCAGCGTTCGCTGGACGGGTTTTTTGTTTTCGAGCGCGGTCCCCCGTACGGCGTAACGTCCGGGGCACGCCGAACTTTAGGACGCCGCAGCCTCGGGATCAGTGAGCCTGGTCACGCACTAGCTGGCTGACCTGTCTAAGAGGAGGGTTCTAGCCCATGACTGATTTCGACACACTGGCTGTAAGAGCGGGTATCCACCGCAGTCAGTTCAACGAGCACAGCGAGGCGCTGTATCTGACGTCGAGCTTCGTGTTCGAGAACGCGGCTCAGGCGGCAGCGCGCTTTTCCGGGGAGGAAGCGGGTCCGGTGTACTCGCGCTATACCAACCCCACTGTGGATATGCTTCAAGAGCGGCTTGCCGCCTTGGAAGGCGCGCAGTGCTGCGTTGCCACCGCCTCCGGGATGTCCGCCATCCTTGCGTGCGTCATGTGCTTCACACGTGCCGGCGACCACATCGTCGCTTCGCACGGCCTGTTTGGCGCCACTGTGCAGCTCCTCAGCAATTGGCTGCCACGCTTTGGGGTGACCACCACGTTTGTCTCGCCTACCGACGTGAGTCAGTGGGAGGCGGCGATCGGGCCTAGCACGCGGGTGCTCTTCCTGGAAACGCCGTCCAACCCGCTGACCGAAATCTCGGACATTGCGGCATTGGGCGCGCTCGCGCGTCGAGTGGGCGCATTGCTGGTGGTGGACAACTGCTTCTGCACTCCGGCGCTGCAGCGCCCCATTGAATTGGGCGCCGACATCGTTCTTCATTCGGCAACGAAGTACCTGGACGGGCAGGGGCGGGTTATGGGGGGCGCGGTGCTCGGCAAACGAGAATTGGTCCACGAGCCGCTCACGACCTTCTTGCGTAATGCGGGGCCAACGCTCAGCCCATTCAACGCATGGGTCATCCTCAAGGGCCTGGAAACGCTCAAGCTGCGCATGCAGGCGCAGAGCGCGAACGCGGCGGTGCTAGCCCAGTGGCTGGAGCAGCACCCGCGTGTGGAGCGTGTCCTCTATCCAGGCCTGCCTTCGCACCCCCAGTACGAGCTTGCCCGGCGCCAGCAGGCGAGCGGCGGGGCCATCGTGTCGTTCGTGGTGAAGGGTGGACGTGAGGCGGCGTGGCGCGTGGTCGATTCGACGCGGTTGATGTCCATCACGGCCAATCTGGGAGACGTAAAGACGACGATCACGCATCCCGCCAGTACCACCCATGGGCGGCTGTCGTCGGCCGTGCGCGAGCAGGCTGGCATCAGTGAGGGGCTGCTGCGCGTGGCGGTGGGGCTAGAGGCGACGGCGGATCTCAGACAGGACCTGGAAAGAGGGCTCGGCGCATGAGGAGCCGTGATTCGTGAAAGGCCGTGATTCGTGACTCGTGATTCGCGCACCGTAGCTCGCCATACAAGCGGTTTCCAACAACGAATCACGAGTTACGGTGCGCGAATCACGGCCTTTCACGACCCACTGCCTTCCGGCGCCCCTCCATGGCCTCAAGCTTGCGCGCCATCTCCGGCCCCACGTACATCTGCGGGTTGGAACGCGTTCTCCCTTCGGCTTGTTCGCGGGCTTCGATGCTGCGGCGCGCAGCGTCAAACGCGGCAGTGAAGGAATAAGTGGCGCGCAACGCCTGGTCGAAGTAGGCCTCGCCGAAGTAGGTGAAATCCGATTTGGCACCACAACCAAAGGATGTGTGGTGCGCGTCCGCGGCAGTGATGACGAGCGTGCGCTCGTCCTTCAAAGGTTCGATGAAGCCGCCAGCGTAGCAGGCGGAAACCACGACGACCCGCCACCTGATACCCGCACTATCAAGCATCCCACGCAGTGCCGCCGGCTCGAGGTCACGGAGACGCAGCGGCCAGAACTCCAGCGCAAAACGATGATCGTCTGACCCGTGCGAAGTCAGATATAGAAAAAGAACGTCCTCGTCGCGATTCATCACGCGTCCCACGCGGATCAGGGTGCGTTGAAGGCTGGTCACGCTCGCGATCGGAGACTGTAGCGTGGTGCCCGGGTTGTTGATCAAGCTGATGCTGCGCCCGAGGGTATCGAACCGTTGGTCGAACAGTCGTTTCACGACCTTCAGCTCGTCTCGGAACACGTCTTCCGCCGCGTACCCGGCTACGCCAACGAAGTACATCTCCTCGATGCCACGGCGCCCTGGCCGCAAGGCGGCCAAGCTGCGTCGGAGAATGTCAGGCTGTGCGTAGAAGGCGGCTTCCGAGGCCAAGGCGTACGAGTGCGCTCCCTGCGCACCGCCGGGCCACCCTTCCTCGTTTGCCATCCACAGCGGCGCAATCGATGGACGCGGCAGCAGTACGAGGGGGATCGAGATCACCAGTGCCACGATCCCGGCTTCAAGCAGCCTGGCGCGCAATCCCCCGCGGGTCAGGCGCAGCGCTGCAAAGCCTGCCGCCAGAAGCCACCACAACGGCGGCCCGGCGTAAAGGAGCGCGAACCCGGATTCGGGCAGGTCGATCCAGCCGAAATCCAGCAACAAGCCCAGAACAGCACTTACCACCGCGATCCACTGGCCGACAGCCAGCACCGCGACAGGTATCAGTAGCGCAAGTGCAGCATCCTGAGCGCGCCGCGAGACGATGTATGCAGCCAGGAGCAGGAGAGGTAAGTAGAAGAGCGCACCCGGGAGCCCCCAAGGGTTGAAGCGGCCCTCGAAACCATATTCCGCCAGGTCGGAGAGGAAGCCAAGCAGCAGGTAGATCAGGACCAGCGCGACGAGTTGCTCGACCGTAACGGAGAAGGACTGCCGCTCGACTCGACGGAACAGCGCCAGTCGCAATCCGGCGCGCAGATTTTGCAGCAGGCCAGCACCAAAAGCCGAGGCCGCATTCATAGGCCCACGTTGTCTCGATGCAGAGGAAGGGGCTCGCGCGCAGCTCGCGCGTGCGTCAAGCCAAGTCTACCCTTGTGCACCCTTCGGGCTCGACGCGCAGGTATTGGCCTCGATGATACCAGTCCGCCAGGACCCAGCGTTCACGGGACTGACCGTCGACGATGAGCACATGACGCGCCGGGCGATGAGTGTGACCATGGATCATGCGCGTGCAGCCGCTGTCTCGGAAGCTCTGCTCAACCGCTGACGGCGTCACGTCCATGATCTCGTTCGGTTTGTCCTGTTTCGTATGCTCGCTCTTGACGCGCCCGCGCTCGAACCAGGCGCGACGCAACCATAGAGGTTGCAGCATGAACAGGCGTTGCACCCAACGGTTATGGACCCGTCGTCGATACGCTTGGTAGCGCGCGTCAGCGGTGCACAGGGTGTCTCCATGCAGCAAGATGGTGGGGACTCCATAGAGGTCGACGATCGTGGGATCGTCGAGGAGCTGCGCCCCGGTGGCACGAGCGAACCGGCTGAAGAGCAAGAAGTCACGGTTCCCGTGCATGAAATAAACTGGCACTCCCGCTTTGCCCAAGTCCCTCAGGCCTGCCGCCACACGCGCGTTGAGCGGATCGCCGAGAGCGTCGTCGCCGGCCCAGTATTCGAACAGATCTCCCAGGATGTACAGGGCCTCGGCACGGCGCGCAGGACCGTGCAGGAACTCGAAGAAGATGTCGGCAATGCCGGCACGTGCGGGCGTGAGATGAAGGTCGGAGATGAAGGCAGTAAAGGGCACGGCGGTGGGGAAGGAATAGGTGTGTGCGATTGAGGGCTCAGGGCCGGGCCGCCCACGCGACCGTATCAACCCGTCATGTCTTCAGTCTTTACGCGCCGTCACCTGGGCGCGCGCCTTCTAGACTACTTCGGCCTTAGAAATGACTACGTCCTGTACCGGCACATCGCTGTGCATGCCGCGCGTGGTCGTCGCCATCTTCTTGATTTGGTCCACCACATCCTGACCCTCCACCACGCGGCCGAAAACGCAATAGCCAAACTCTTTCGCACTGGCAGCACGGAAGTCGAGAAAGCCGTTGTCCGTCACGTTGATGAAAAACTGACTCGAGGCTGAATGAGGATCTGGAGTCCGCGCCATTGCCACCGTGTATACCTGATTCCTCAGGCCATTCTGCGCCTCATTCTTGATCGAGCCACGGGTGGGCTTCTGCTTCATCCCGGGTTCGAACCCGCCTCCCTGAACCATGAAGCCGTCGATCACGCGATGAAAGATTGTGTTGCTATAGAACCCGCTGTTCACGTACGCCAGAAAGTTTTCCACTGTGGCAGGCGCCTTCTCGGCGTCCAGCTCCAGGGTGATAGCTCCGAAGTTGGTGTGCAGTTTGACCATCGATCGTCTCCCAATGTCTCCTTCGCGGCCGGCCCGCGCGCCGCAAGCCGGCTTCTAACCCGCACCTTCGTACAGGATCTTCCAGGTCCCGCCTTCCCGAATCCAGTACTGGCGTTTTCGCATCTTGTTGGACAGGTTGCTGCTACTGTAATCCTGCAAGAAGTTGATCACGGCGAGATCGTCGCGCCCCGGGTATAGGAACACGGATGCCGCCGACAGGCGTACTTTGATCCAGTCTTTGCCTGCATTCACGCGCCGCTTCTGGGCCGACCACTGGGCCAGGTTGGTATTCTCGGCGGAGAAGGTGCGCGAATAGTGCTGCAGGTAACGTTCCGCGTTGCGGCTTTCCCAGTCCGCTCGCCAACTATCCAGTTGCTCGTTCAGCGTGGCGCGCAGCGTCTGGGTGGCCTGTAACTGGATCCACTCGATGTGGTCGGCGATGACCACTGGGGTGACGCCGATCTCCACGCGCTTGGCGAGGTCGTCGAGGTCTTCGTTGGCCAGCACCACGCAGCCGTCGCTGGCGCGCGGCGGGCGGCTGTAGGTGTCTCGCGGCGTGCCGTGCAGCCAGATCCCGTGGCCGTTGCGCCCTTGCCGAGCGTCCCACTCGTTGGGATAACTGAGGGGGAACGCTCCGCTGCCATAGAACGGGTCGAGCTTGTCGCGCGCGAGCTGGCCGGTCACGTGATACACGCCCACGGGTGTCTTCTTGTCACCTTCGCGTAGCTTGTTGGTCCCGTTCTTACCGACCGTAATGTAGTAGTCGGCAAGGTAACGCGGCGTACCGTCGCGGTTCTCGAACACGTATAGCGTGGACTTGGCCGTGTCTACCACCACAGCATAGCGCTGCTCTGGCTGCAGCTGCACCAGGTATTTGGGTACGCGGTCGCCCGGCGGTGGCACCGTGTAACGAGCGAGGCGCGCACGCGCTTCATCTCGAAGGTCGTTGAGGCGCTCGGCCGGGGCTTCCGCCGCGCCGAGAGTAGGAATCGGTCGTGCGCGCGCCATCAGCAGGTCGCCTTTCACCAGCTGCGCGAGGCGAAAATCGGGCTTTACCGCTAGCAACGCGTCGACGCGTTCCAGCGCTGCACTCAGGCGGTTGTTACGTATGTCGATCAGCGCCTCCACCAGCATGGTTTCCGGCATGCGCGATGTGCGCGCCAAGCGCCCGGGATGGCTAACCATGGCAGATACGTCGCCGGCGAGGATGACCGCGGCAAGCAAGGGAAGAGTTATGGCGCGCACTCGCGCGCCATGGCGCAAGGCGAGTCTCTGAATCACTTGTCTATCAATTCCTGCTGGATCAGCCAGCGATCGCCGATGCGCACCACTTGCAGAGACTTCGTGCCGACCGACTTGAGGTTACCGGAGCTATAGCTTTGGCGGAAGGTGACGACGGCGTGGGTGTTATCGGTCAGCTTGACGCGAGGTGAAGAGGTGGTGACCTGGATTTTCTTTGGCTTTGCCAGGCGCTGCCGGCGTGCGGCGTCCCATTCCTTGCGGGCTTCGCCGTTCGGCGTCCGGAAATCAGGCGCATAGAACGCCAGGTAAGCATCCGCGTCGTTGTTGGACCAGGCGCGAGCCCAGGCTTCCAGCATCTTTACCACGCCGTCCGTCGCGTCCGCGCTGCTCGGCGTAACCTCGGCTTGTTTCTCGGCCGCGGGCTTGTCAGCTGGCGATTGTTCAGCGGCGGGCTTCGCCGCCTGGAGTTCGGTCGCGTTCGGTTTTGAGGCCGATGTTGGGACTACCGATTTATCCGATTCCGCGCGGGCCAGGGTTGCGGCGCTCTTGGCCGGGACCAACTCTTTGATCAGTGCCAGCTTCTTGCGGGCGGCCGCGTTTCCGCTATCGAGCTGCAGCGCCTTGTCGTAAGCCTGGCTGGCAAGTGTCGCATAGATGTCCCCGAGATTCTCGTGCGCGACCGCGTAGCTTGGGTGTGTGCGGATCGCCATCTCCAGTGCTGCGCGCGCTTTCTGATAGTCGCCCTGGCCGGCATAGAGGACGGCAAGGTTGTTGTACGGTTCTGGCAGTTCAGGGTAGTCCTGAGTCAGCTCCGTAAAAACTTTGATCGCGTCGTCGGTCTTGCTCTGTTCGGTGAGGATGACGCCCTTTAGAAAGCGAGCGCGAGCGTCTTTGGGGTGCTGCGTCAGAAAGGCGTTGACACGGTCGAGCGCCTCGGCGCGCCGACCTTCCTTGAGGAGCCGGCTGCCTTCCTGGTAATCGTCCGCCCGAACCGTCGCGGGGCAGAGCGCAGCCCCCACGAGAAAAGTGAGGACGGCCGCCATCACTTCGATGCGGCGTGTGGTCATTGTGCTATAATTTTTTCCCAATTTCCGCTGCTAGGTTGTTGTAATTCTAGCAGATTTTAACAACAAGCCCGATCGCTCCACAAATTCTTCCGCGCTACGTGCCGCCCCTTGCGGCAGGCGTGCCAGCTTGGACTCAAAGCCCATGCCCTTGGTCACCTCGCCCGTGGAGCCCAACTTCCGGTTTCGAAGCGCCGGCCCAGACCTCCTGACCGCGCATATCTGATACGCCATGCTCCAGGTCTACGACTCGCTTACGCGCCAGAAACGGGAGTTCGTGCCGATTAACCCGGGTCGGGTCGGCATGTACGTTTGCGGCATGACGCCGTACGACCACGCCCATCTCGGACACGCGCGGGTTTTCGTGGTGTACGACGTGATTCGCCGCTGGCTTCAGGCCTGCGGTTTCGTGGTGCGGTATGTGCGCAATATCACCGACATCGACGACAAAATTATCAAGCGCGCGGGCGAAAGCGGTGCAACTATTGCTGCGTTGACCGAGCGCTTCATCCGATACACCGACGAGGATGAGGCGGCGCTCGGGGTCGCCAAGCCGGACTTCGAGCCGCGGGCGACGCAGTATATCCCTGACATACTGCGCATAATTCAGGAACTCGTGGACCTGGGGCTCGCGTACCACGCCCCAAACGGGGATGTCTACTATTCGGTGCGAAAGTTCCCGGGCTACGGCAAGCTTTCGGGTAAGTCGCTGGAGGATCTGCGCGCGGGGGAGCGTGTTGAGGTGGACCTGGCCAAGCAGGATCCACTCGATTTCGTGCTATGGAAGTCCGCCAAGCCAGATGAGCCGTCCTGGGATTCACCCTGGGGTAAGGGTCGTCCCGGCTGGCATATCGAATGTTCGGCTATGAGCGAACATTTTCTAGGCGAGCACTTCGACCTCCATGGTGGCGGACAGGACCTGGTGTTCCCTCATCACGAGAACGAGATTGCTCAGTCGGAAGGCGCGCACGGTCATGTGTTCGTGAACTACTGGCTGCACAACGGCTTCGTGCGCGTGGACAACGAGAAGATGTCCAAGTCGCTGGGGAACTTCTTCACAATACGCGAGGTGCTGGCCCGCTTCGACCCGGAGGTGGTCCGCTTCTTCCTCGTGCGGGCTCACTATCGCAGCCCGGTCAACTACTCCGATCAGCACTTGG
>JBGPPC010000009.1:0-31216 GCA_041488355.1 Gammaproteobacteria bacterium | reverse complement strand
GCGCGCGAGCACTTCAATGTCCGACGCGCTCCTCTTCAAGCTCACCCCAAACCAGACTCGCGCCCAGCTCAAGCCAAACCTAAATCAGAGCACTCACCAAAGTGCCCACACCTATCGGCTGTGAATTTTTAAAGAGCGGTGCCGCTTGCAAAGATCCAAACGGCGAAAAGCCCGCCATTATACGGGCTAACTGAGGAGGGTCAACCCCTGGCGCGGATATTTCCTGGACGACTGGCTCTGAGAACTGGCTGTCGAAACCCCTCGAACACACGCAACAGCGGGCTCGAGTTGTCTGCTTTAGATCAATTTCACACGCGCAAACTTGCGCTTACCCACCTGGACGATGAATTGTTCGCCCTTCGCGAGGGTGAGGCCCTTGTCGCTCACGCGTTCGCCGTTAAGCTTGACCCCACCCTGCTCGATCATGCGCATCGCCTCAGAGGTGCTTGCCGTGAGGCCGACATGCTTGAGGATCTGCGTGAGCAGCGGTGGCGCGGCGTACATCTCAATGGTGTTAATGGTGTGCTCGGGCATGTCCTCCGGTGTCTCACCCTGTTTGAAGCGCGCTTCGAAATCGGCCAGCGCTTTTTCGGCTGCGGTACGATCATGGAAGCGCGCAACGATCTCCTGAGCGAACGTCACCTTGATATCCCGTGGATTGCGCCCGGCCGCAACCTCCACTTTCCAGCTGTCGACGACACTCATCGGCTCGAACGATAGCAGTTCGATGTAGCGCCACATCAACTCGTCAGAAACCGACATCAGCTTGCCGAAGATCTGCTCTGGCGGCTCGTTAATGCCCACATAATTGCCGAGCGACTTGGACATCTTGTTCACGCCATCCATTCCTTCGAGCAGCGGCATGGTCAGGACGCACTGAGGCTGCTGATCGTAGTGCTTCTGCAGCTCGCGCCCTACGAGCAAGTTGAACTTCTGATCGGTACCTCCCAACTCGACGTCCGCCCGCAACGCGACGGAGTCGTAGCCCTGCACCAAGGGATAGAGAAACTCGTGGATCGCGATGGGCTGGTTGCCACGGTAGCGCTTGCCGAAATCATCGCGTTCCAGCATCCGCGCCACTGTGTGCTTGGCGGCAAGCCGAATCAGATCCGCTGCAGGCATAGGGTCGAACCAGGTCGAGTTGAACGCGATCTCGGTCCTGCTCGCATCGAGGATCTTGAACACCTGATCCCTGTAGGTCCTGGCGTTGTCCTCGATCTGCTCGCGCGACAGAGGCGGTCGAGTGGCATTCTTACCGGTGGGATCACCGATCATCCCTGTGAAATCGCCAATGAGGAAGATCACGTGATGACCGAGTTCCTGGAATTGGCGCATCTTGTTGAGCAGTACGGTGTGGCCCAGGTGGAGGTCGGGCGCAGTAGGGTCGAACCCGGCCTTAACGCGCAGCGGTTGGCCCGATTCGAGCTTTTGAGCCATCTCCTGTTCAACGAGCAGCTCTTGGCAGCCGCGCTTGATGACCTTCAGGCTTTCCTGTACGCCGAGCATGAATATCCATGAATCTTGTGGGCGGGCGACACGGGGTAGGAGGCTGGTTGTGCGTCCCAGCGCCCGATCGCGGCTTTTCTGCTAACCTTCAGCCAGTTGCGCTCGACCGATGGTAAAAAGGAGAACGCGATTCTAGCGGAAAAGGCTCTTCACCTCACCCCAACCAACCTGCAGCGAGGTCGCGTATCGCGGCGCGGGCTGGTGGCGCTCACAGTATTGCCGCTCCTAGGAGTGGTCGCGGCATTCGGGATTGCGCCCGACACGGCTACGGAGACGGTGGTTCTGCACCGGGTGATCCAGGACATGCCTTTGCCCCTCCCCACCGACACGGCAGCCGAGGAATCGGCCCAGTATTGGCGGGAGGAGCGGATCCAACGCGGCGATACGATCGGCTCGTTGCTGGCCCGCCTTCAGGTCACCGACCCTGAGGCCATAACCTATCTGCGCGGGGCCCGTCACGTGCGTTCCCTTTATCAGCTGGTTCCGGGCCGTACGGTGCGCGCGATAACCACGGACGATGGCGAGCTCGTCAAGCTGCGCTATCTCAGAGGCGACGGCACCGAGTTGACAGTGGACAAGCGCGGGGAAGATTTCTTCGCCCGTGAACAGGCGCTGCCCACGGAGAGACGGCTGCAGATGAGTTCGGGAGAGATTCAGTCGTCGCTGTTCGCGGCAACGGACGCCGCAGGCCTCAGCGACAGCGTTGCGGTACAGCTCGCCGATGTCTTCTCGAGTGAAGTGGATTTTCACCGCGATCTGCGGTCCGGCGATCGTTTCGCCGTCGTGTTCGAGGCGTTCTATAGCAACGGCGAGTTCGTACGCAGCGGCCGCATCGTGGCGGCTGAATTCACCAATGCAGGCCGCACTTCCCGCGCCGTTTACTACCAGGATCCGCAAGGCCGCAGTGGATATTACACGCCGGAGGGTAAGAATATGCGGAAGAGCTTCCTGCGCTCGCCGCTCGAGTTCTCACGCGTCAGCTCCGGATTCTCCCTCTCCCGTTTCCATCCCGTGTTGAATAGGTGGCGCGCGCATACAGGCGTCGACTACGCCGCACCTTCAGGCACACGAGTGAAGGCGACGGCGGATGGTTACGTGCAGTTCGTAGGCCGCCAGGGTGGCTATGGAAACCTGATCGTACTGCGTCACAAGAACGAGTACAGCACCGCGTATGGACACCTTTCGGCGTACGCCAAGGGATTGCGCCTAGGACAGCGCGTAAACCAAGGCGACGTTATCGGCTACGTGGGCATGACCGGCTTGGCCACCGGCCCGCATCTGCACTATGAGTTTCGCGTGAACGGGGTGTATCAGAATCCCCTGAAACTCGCGGCCCCTCCGGGGCCACCGATTACCGCTGCGCTACGGCCCGAGTTTGAGGACAGCCTACGGCCGTTGCTTGAGCAACTGAACCTGATCCATGGGTTGAGTCTGGCGACGATCAACTGACGAACGGCGCACAAACAGTGAGGGGGCCGAAAGGCCCCCTCGTCTCTTGGAATTGAGCTGAATTCAGGCGGAAAAGGACGAGCCGCAGCCGCAGGTCGAGGTCGCGTTCGGGTTCTTGATCACGAACTGCGCTCCCTCAATGCCTTCTTGGTAGTCGATCTCGGCACCTATCAGATACTGATAACTCATCGGGTCGATCAGCAAGGTCACTCCATTCTTCTGCATCGGAGTATCGTCTCCGCTGATGCTTTCGTCGAACGTGAAGCCGTACTGGAAACCCGAGCAACCTCCGCCCGTCACGAAGACGCGCAACTTCAGATCGGGATTGCCTTCCTCCTCGATCAACTGCTTCACTTTGTTGGCGGCGGCATCCGTAAATATCAACGGCGCTGGCATTTCGGTTACTGCGTTCATGCTTAAGCTCCTGGATCAACCCATATCGCAAGGATTATCGGCTTGATAGAAGATGGGGTCAACGGACCGGTTAGCCAACAATTCACCAGCTCAGCTGCTGGTCAAGGGCTTCACGGTCATGGGCTTAGGCGCCGGGCTCTCTTCTTGATGCACCAGCCGACCCTGAACCACGGCACCGAGCTGAATCTCCAGGGTCCGATAGTGAACGTCCCCGGTGACATTGGATTTGGCTTGCAGTTCGACGTATTCGGTGCCAAAGACTGGGCCAATCACGATTCCGTTTATCACTGCGTGGGAAACGCGGATCTCCCCCTCTACCCGCGCTCGCTCGCTGAGGACCAGGGTGCTGGGCTGGTCGTCCGCGGTCAACACATTTCCTTTCACGCGCCCGTCGACCCGCAGTCCACCGCTGAAAATAACGTTGCCCTCGACCGTGGTACCGTCGCCGATCAGGCTGTCTATCCGGGTTTGCGGCTTGCTCGTTTTGCCACCAAACATTCGCATTCTCCTAGGAAAGATTAACGGTCTGAGACGACTTGGGCGCCTCGGTCCCGTTTTCCAGTACGCGCACCTGTACGCGTTTGACAGTCGCCTCCGGCGGAACGTGGAATACGCCCTCAACCCGCTGGTAGAACTTAAAGCTCAAGCTGTATGGGCTGCCCTTCTCGCCGTCGCGCGGGAAGACCAGCACTTGTGTATCGCCATCTTGCTCCAAGTCGACGACGAGTTGGAGCTTCCCCTGGAACTCACGGCTGCGCGTGCGCGCTTGCACCACCAGCAGCTGATAGCGATACTCGCCGGGCAGCGCGTCGGGACGCACGCGGAATCGGTTGATGCTGATGCCGGCGGCAGACTCCCCACTCGTGGTCATCAGCGTCTGAAAGAAAGCCAGGTCTTCCTTGAGCAGCGCGTTCTCGTCAGTCAGCGTCTTCATCTGACTGCCCAGATTCCCATGCGTTGCGCGCTCGATCTGCATCTGGCGCTCCGTGGCCGCCAGCTGGCTGCGCAGCTCGGTATTTTCGTCTCTCAGATGCGTCACTTCTTCGCTCAGCCGCTCTTGCTCGGCAGCCGCCTCCCGGCTCTGGAATCCAGCAAGACTGCGGCCTGCATCGTAAGTAAGCCAAGCCACACCCAAGATGCAAGCCATCGCTGCCGAGATCAGTGCCCATCGCAAGTACCAAGGAGCCTGAGTGTGGACCGCAACCCTTCGCGCCGCAATTCCAAACCGGCGCTTCAGCTGTCGGATCAAGGTCACGGCAGCAGTGCGAGCATCTCCAGGCCCATTGTCTCCGGCAATCCAAACATAACGTTCATGCATTGCACCGCCTGGCCGGACGCTCCCTTCACCAAGTTGTCGATCACAGCCAGCACCACGACCGTAGCGCCACCGCCTGGACGATGAAGAGCCATACAGCACTGATTCGCGCCGCGCACGGAGCGCGTGTCAGGCTGGCTGCCTGGGGGCAGCACGTCGATAAAGGGCTCCTGGGCGAAACGCTGCTCGTAAAGCGATTGCACATCTACCTCCTGCGTCAGCCTTGCATACAACGTAGCGTGAATGCCCCGGATCATAGGGGTTAGATGCGGGATGAAGGTAACGCCGACCTCCTCCTGCGTCACTTGCCGGAGCCCCTGCAGGATTTCTGGAAGGTGCCGATGCCCCCCGACCCCGTAAGCCTTGAAGTTATCGGCGGCCTCCGAAAAAAGTATATGCACTTCCGCCTTGCGGCCAGCACCACTGACTCCCGATTTTGCATCCGCGATTAAGTGGCTGGAATCCACGACCCCTGCCTCAACCAGAGGCAAAAAGCCAAGTTGAATGGCCGTCGCGTAACAGCCGGGGACGCCTACGACGCGGGCCCGGCGGATCTCTTTGCGATTCAATTCAGGCAAACCGTAGACCGCTTGCGCTGCCACCCGGGGACAAGCGTGCTGCACACCGTACCATCTCTGCCATTCGACCAGGTCCTTAAGGCGAAAATCCGCAGCCAAGTCGATCACGCGTACGCCCGCCTCGATCAACCGCGGCGCCTGCTCCATGGCTACGCCGTGGGGGGTCGCAAAGAACACTACGTCACAGCTCGAGAGGTCCGCAGTGCCTGGGTCCGCAAACTTTAGCCCGACGCTCCCCCGGAGGCTGGGAAAAAGCTCGGCGACCGGCATGCCGGCCTCCTTGCGGGAGGTGATCGCAATCAGTTGCACCTCGCCGTGTCGGGCAAGGATCCTCAGCAGTTCCACCCCCGCGTAGCCTGTCCCGCCTACGATTCCGACTTTAATCATGATCTAATATCCCACCCAATCAATATTCTATGCATCGACCTTCATGTACTATGATAGTCCCGAACACCGCTGCCTTGGGTAACAAAAAAGCCGCCCACAGGCGGCTTTTCTCGTTCCATTGCGGGATCAACGTTTGGAGAACTGTTTGCGTCGGCGGGCCTTGTGCAGACCGACCTTCTTACGCTCGACCTCTCGGGCATCCCGTGTCACCAGCCCCGCCTTCTTGAGAACGGGCTTCAGAGCCGCATCGTAGTTGATCAACGCCCGGGTGATGCCATGGCGCACCGCGCCAGCCTGGCCAGACTCCCCTCCGCCCTGTACATTCACCGCGATATCGAAGGTGGTCAAGTGGTTCGCCAGCGTCAACGGTTGCCGAACGATCATTCGGCCAGTTTCCCGCGAAAAGAAGTCGTCCACGGGCTTCCCATTCACCACAATCTGGCCCTTTCCGGGGCGCAAGAAAACGCGCGCCACCGCGCTCTTGCGGCGGCCAGTCCCGTAGTACTGCGGCTGAGGTGCCATGCTTTATGTCCTGGATAACCCTTTGAATGCCGGCTTCTTTAGCTACCGCTGAGCTTCAGTTCCCGGGGCTGCTGGGCTTGGTGCGGATGCTGCGGTCCCGCGTAGACCTTGAGTTTGCGATACATGTCGCTACCTAGTGGGCCTTTCGGCAGCATACCTTTTACCGCCTTTTCGATAATACGGGTCGGAAATTTCGCCTGAAGCTTGGCGTACGTCGTCGCCTTGATCCCGCCCGCAAACTGGCTATGCCGATAGTAGATTTTGCTTTCGGGTTTGCGACCTGTCACCCGAACCTTTTCCGCATTGATCACGACGATGTAGTCACCGGTATCAACGTGTGGGGTGAACTCCGCTTTGTGCTTACCACGCAGGCGCTTGGCAATATCGACGGCCAGGCGGCCGAGCACCTTGTCGGTTGCGTCGATCAGATACCAGTCGCGCTTGACCTCGTGGGGCTTTGCCGAAAAGGTCTTCATGAACAAGATTTCCTGGGTCTCCGGATTTCCCCGACTTAAGAAAGGGTCCGGATCGAACGAAGGGGCGCATCTTAACGGCTTCTATTAGTGCTTGTCAAACAAGCGGATTTGAGTCCCGTCATCGATCTCTTGCAAATTATGGCGGCACACCTATCGCGCGGAAAGAAGCCGGTTCCAGCATATAATTTTGCTTTAGCATCAACCGTCTCTTGGTAAAGATTCCGCGGCTTATCGCTACGCTTCCTATGCGCAAGATCTGGCTCGCCTTCGCCCAGGCTACCACCATCGCCCTGGCAATCCTTCTCGTGGTGCAAACCCTGCGCCCAGATCTATTGACCGGGAGCCCCGGCGGCGTGCCCACGATCACCGAATCCCGCGGGCAGACCCCGCCCAAGGACGACCAGCCCGTCCCAGGCAAAGCGGTCAATTCCTACAGTCTCGCCGCTCGCAAGGCGATGCCCTCAGTCGTGAACATCTCCACCAGCAAAGAGGTAAAGCTGAGGCGCCACCCATTCATGGACGACCCTTTGTTCCGACGCTTCTTCGGCGATCAGCAGGATGGCGAGACTCAACGCGCGTCGAGTCTAGGTTCAGGCGTCATCGTGGGTTCGGAGGGCTACATCCTGACTAATCATCACGTCATCGAGGCGGCGGACGAGATCGAGGTCGCCTTGAACGACGGGCGTCAGGCAAGGGCCAAGCTCGTCGGCGCTGACCCGGAAAGCGATCTAGCGGTATTGAAGGTCGAGCTGAAGAACCTTCCCGCAATCACCTTTGGACGCCCGGACCAAGCAACAGTAGGGGACGTCGTGTTGGCGATCGGGAACCCTTTCGGCGTGGGTCAGGCCGTAACGCAAGGGATTGTGAGCGGGCTGGGAAGAAGCCATCTGGGAATCAACACCTTCGAGAACTTTATCCAGACCGATGCTGCCATCAACCCGGGCAACTCGGGCGGGGCATTGGTCGACGCGAATGGAAACCTGATCGGCGTGAACACTGCGATTTATTCGCGCAGCGGAGGGTCGATGGGGATCGGCTTCGCAATCCCGGTAAGCCTGGCACGTCAGGTGATGGATCAGATCATCGCCACGGGATCCGTTACGCGGGGGTGGATCGGCGTCGAAGTGCAAGACATCACGCCGGAACTAGCGGAGTCGTTCAAGCTCCCGAACGGGAGCAAGGGTGTCCTGATTGCCGGGGTAGTGCGTGGTGGACCTGCAGATCGTGCAGGGGTCAAGCCAGGCGATATCCTAGTGGAAGTCGAAGGTAAACCAGTGCTCGACTCGTCGGCCATGCTCAACCTGGTTGCGGAAGCGCAACCGGGCAAGGCTGCCCTACTTAAGGTCCTGCGCAACAGTACCGCGGTGGCGGTCAAGTTGACCGTCGGCAAGCGTCCCAAGCCACGTCCCCGCCCGCGCGAGGAGGAGGAGTAGGCCCTAACCTAGTCTTTCTGCAGCGCGGCGTCCTCCTTCGGCTTGCTCTGTCGAACCATGATTGAAGCCACCACCAGGCCTACCTCATAGAGGAGGCAGAGCGGCAACGCCAGCAGGACCTGAGAGGTAACGTCGGGGGGCGTTACAACCGCTGCGATGATGAACGCGCACACGATCACGTAAGGGCGGATCTGTCTCAGTTTCTGCACTGAGACGACGCCCATCCTCACCAGCAGAATCACGACGATCGGGACTTCGAAGGTGACGCCAAAGGCCAGAAACATGTTCGTCACGAAGCTCAGGTACGTGCCAATATCGGGCATCCATTCCACACCGGCCGGAGTAAAGGCTTGCATGACGCGAAACACGGTTGGGAAGACCAGGAAGTAAGCGAACGCCATTCCACACACGAACAGTAACGTGCTGGCAATCACCAGGGGAGCAACCATCCGCTTCTCGTGCGCGTACAACCCGGGGGCCACGAACGCCCATGTCTGGTAGAGCAGAATGGGCAGCGAAATCACTACCGCAGCGAGAAACGTAACCTTGAACGGTATGAAAAACGGAGAGGTGATCTCGGTCGCGATCATCCGCCCGCCCTTTGGAAGTTGTGCGAGCATCGGCTCTGAGAGCAGATGGTAGATATCTTTGGACCAGGGTACTAGGCAAACGAACACTACGACCACCGCAATCAGCGACCAGACCAAGCGGTTGCGCAGCTCAACCAGATGCGACAGGAAACTTTCCGGGCCCGGCTCGCTCTCGCTCACGGTTTCACACGGACGGAAGGGACGACCAGGGCTGGGGTCGAGCGCATGGGCCTTGAGGGCTAGGCCTGTTTGCGGGTGAGGAGCTCGCGGGCAGGATCTAGCGGCAACTCCATTTGCGGAGACGCGTCGTCGCCCTCAACACGCTGTGCGTCCTGGGCCGCCAGCGAGAGGGGTTGTGTTGAGACCGTTCCGGACACGATCCCCGAACTCTCCGTCGCAGAAACTAACTGTGATGGGACGTCCGCGGTAGTCGGGGCTGCACTCCCCGATTCCGCCAGCTGATCTTGGCCAGTTGCAACGGCCGTACCCATGTGCGGCAACTGCATGCCGGAAACGGCTTGCTTCAGCGCATCCTCGGTCTTCCTCAGTTCGGCTCCGGTGTCCTCAAGAGTGGTCTGGACGTCGCGAAACTCCTTCTGTGCATCCTCCATCCCGGTCTTCACGCTGTGCTCGATCGAGCGCGCCGCGTCCTCGACCGACGTCTGCAGCGTCTTGAGCTCGGCGAGTTCCATCTCGCGGCTGATATCGGACTTCACTTCCGCCACATAGCGCTGGAATCGGCCGAGCAGATGGCCAGCGGTGCGTGCCACCCGTGGCAGGCGCTCGGGGCCAATCACGATCAGGGCCACGACGCCAATAAGAATCAGCTTGGAGAAATCGAGATCGAACATGTCGGCGCTTTACTTTGCCAGGCAGGCCTATTTACGAATGGGTCTTGTCCTTGACTTCCCCCTCGATCGTTTGCCCAGAACCGGGGTGCTCGAGCTTGGCAGCAACCGGCGGTTGCGCTTTCTCCTCCTCGGTCTTCATCCCGTCCTTGAACCCTTTTACCGCGCCGCCCAAGTCGGTGCCCAAATTGCGCAACTTCTTGGTCCCGAAGATCAGCACCACAACCACCAGTACGATAAGCCAGTGCCAAATGCTAAATGAGCCCATCTGTCGCTCCTCTTCACTCTAGTGAATCTCTAGCGCTCCAGGTGTCAGGTTCTGGGGCGCGGCAGCATAGGCCCGAGTGGCTCCCCACCTCCGATGATGTGTAAGTGGACATGCTGAACCTCCTGCCTGCCCACCCGCCCGGTATTGATGATCAGGCGGAATCCATCCGCAGCGCCTTGCTCGTGCGCCAACTTGGGCGCGAGCACCATGATCTTGCCGAACAAGCTCCGATGCCCCTCCTCCAGCTCCATCATCGACGCGATGTGCGCCTTCGGGATG
Source organism: Gammaproteobacteria bacterium (assembly GCA_041488355.1). Classification (GTDB taxonomy): domain Bacteria; phylum Pseudomonadota; class Gammaproteobacteria; order Burkholderiales; family SHXO01; genus SHXO01. Next base: position 21,151 of record JBGPPC010000009.1, on the reverse strand, counting down.
ATTAGAAAGTGAACCGGCGCCAGGGGGTTGATGTCGTGGAAGGCCAGCACTTCCTGGTCCTCGTATACCTTACGCGACGGGATTTCTCCCCGAACAACCCGGCAGAAAATGCAGTTCGCGTCTTGCATTCGGCTCTGTGCTATTTGCGGAGAGAGACTTGGTCCCCGCCGACCGGTTGCCTCGGTCCAGATCAACTAACGCCAGGGGAATACGGGACCCAACCGCTCCTAGTCGGCTAGCCCCGCCGGGAAGCTTTCTCGTCGATCCCGGAGATCCCTTCGCGCCGGCGCAACTCGGCCAGCACATCGTCGGGTCCCAGCCCGTGGAAGCTCAGCAGAACCAGGCTGTGAAACCACAGGTCTGCGGTTTCCCGCACGATCTGCAGTTTATCACCGTCCTTCGCTGCCAGGAGTGTCTCGGCCCCTTCCTCCGCGAGCTTCTTGAGGATCGCGTCGTTGCCCTTGGCCAGCAACTGCGCGACGTAGGAAGAACCAGGATTGGCGCCCTTGCGCGACTCAATCGTCTGGGCCAGGCGGTTGAGGATGGATGTATCGATCATCTCAATGTCTCAGACACGCTAGCGTCTTTTGGGGTAAATCTCATCCGCCGGCTTCAGGACCGGATCGGTCACCACCCAACTGCCGTGCTCGTACCGACGGAAGAAACAACTCTCGCGACCGGTATGGCAGGCAATGCCTCCCTCCTGCTCGACGCTGAGCAAGACCACGTCGCCATCGCAGTCCAGCCGCAGCTCTTTGACTTTCTGCACATGGCCAGATTCCTCCCCTTTGCGCCATAGGCGCTGGCGCGAGCGCGACCAATAGTGCGCTTCGCCGCTCTTCACTGTGCGCGAAACGGCCTCGCGATTCATCCACGCAGACATCAGGACCCGGCGGGTTAGAGCGTCTTGCACGACAGTCGACACCAAACCCTCGGCGGACCAGGCGATTTCGTCCAGCCAATCTGCCACTTCTTCCCGCTCCGAGCTCATGGTGGTGCTGCTCTTCCAGTGATTGGACCAATCCTACGTCGGGGGTTCATACCGGCGCCTCCTTCAATTGGCGAAGCTCAGCAGGCCACTTCGCCCCATGCCGCTGCGTCTCCCAATCTTTCTGCTCCCAGGCTAATGCCGCCGCCTCTTCCATCCGCCAAGTGTCGCATAGCACTTCGCGTCGCCGTCTGCGCGCATTCGCCCTGGTCGCATCCCCAAGCAAGCGCGGGCGCGTCGGAGGGCGGAACGGGGCTCCCTCTGGGATGTGACCCCGTAGACGCGCAAGGGCCAGCGGGCGACGCGCTTTGGCCAGCTCCACTGTCGCATCCCCACAAGTCGGCGCGTCGCAGGGCGGAAGAGAGTTCCCTCTGGGATCTGACCCCGCAGACGCGCGAGGGCCGGCGGGCGACGCGCCTCGGCCGGCTCCACGGTCGCATCCCCACAAGTAGGGCCCTGCTCCGAGTTTCGCCGGCCCCTGCTCCCTGGCTCATGCGGCCGCTTCTTCAATCCGCCGAGGGGTCGCATACCACTTCGCGTCGGCGTCTGCGCGCAATCGCCCTGGTCGCATCCCCGCGCAAGCGCGGGGCCCCTGCTCCCTGGCTCATGCGGCCGCCTCTTCAATCCGCCGAGGGGTCGCATACCACTTCGCGTCGGCGTCTGCGCGCAATCGCCCTGGTCGCATCCCCGCGCAAGCGCGGGGCCCCTGCTCCCTGGCTCATGCGCGCACCTCGATTCCGCGCGCAGCCATGTGTTCTTTGGCTTTGCGCACAGTGTATTCGCCATAGTGGAAGATGCTCGCCGCCAGAACCGCGTCTGCGCGCCCGACGGTAACGCCCTCCACCAGGTGGTCCAGGTTGCCCACACCGCCGCTGGCAATGACCGGGATCTCCAGAGCATCGGAGAACGCGCGGGTTAGCTCCAAGTCAAAGCCGTGCCGCGTCCCGTCCCGGTCCATGCTGGTCAGCAGGATCTCGCCCGCGCCAAGTTCCTGCGCACGTCGGCCCCAGTCTAGCGCGTCCAACCCAGTCGGGCGGCGACCTCCGTGTGTGAACACCTGCCAACGCGGGTAGTCCGAGTCGGGCACGCGCTTGGCATCGATCGCGACCACGATACACTGCGAGCCCACCTTGCCACTGGCCTCAGCCACCAACCCGGGCTGAAGCACCGCCGCAGTGTTAATGCTCACCTTGTCCGCCCCGGCGTGCAGGAGGTCTCTTACGTCGGCTACCGACCGCACTCCACCGCCAACGGTGAGCGGAATAAACACCTGCGCGGCAACCCCTTCGACGATACCCAGGATCAGTCCGCGCTCGTCCGAGCTGGCAGTGATGTCGAGAAAGCACAACTCATCGGCGCCTTGCTCGTCATACCGGCGCGCGATCTCAACCGGGTCGCCAGCGTCGCGCAGGCCGACGAAATTGATGCCCTTGACTACCCGGCCGCTGGTCACGTCCAGGCAGGGGATGATCCGCTTTGCAAGACCCATGCGAGCGTCACTGGTGCGTTGTGAGCGCTGAAGAGCAGACCGTCAGCGCGGGGAGGTGACTAACCAATGATCCTTATTGCACCGGCGGGACAGCGCGTCGGCCGATCAGGGCGGTGTCGCGCCCTTGCCGGCGAGCTGGTCTGCAAGGTTTTGCGCTTCCGCGAAATTGAGGATTCCCTCGTAGATCGCACGCCCCGTGATCGCGCCCACGATGCCTTCCTGCTCCACGGCGCACAGAGCCTTGACGTCCTCTAGGTTGGAGATGCCACCGCTGGCGATCACCGGAACGGAGAGAACGCGCGCCAGGCCCACGGTCGCGTCTACGTTGATCCCAGTCAGCATTCCGTCGCGTCCGATATCGGTATGGATAATCGCCTCAACACCGTAGTCTTGGAACTTCTTGGCGAGATCGACCACGTCGTGACCGGTCAATTTGGACCACCCGTCGACGGCGACCTTCCCATCTCTGGCATCCAACGCGACCATCACGTGCCCCGGAAACGCGTAACACGCGTCGTGCAGAAAGCCGGGCGTCTTGACAGCGGCGGTGCCGACGATGACGTAGGCGATGCCCTCGTCGAGGTAGCGCTCGATGGTGTCCAGGTCACGGATGCCGCCACCCAGCTGCACCGGGATGGCGTCGCCTAGCGCTTGGACGATGGCTTTGATCGCTTCCTCGTTCCTCGGTCTCCCGGCGAATGCTCCATTGAGGTCGACCAGATGCAGCCGGCGCGCGCCCTGTTCGATCCAATGCCGAGCCATCGCGCCCGGATCCTCGGAGAAAACCGTAGCCTTGTCCATGACGCCCTGTTTCAGGCGCACGCAATGCCCGTCTTTCAGGTCAATGGCCGGAATGAGCAGCATGCAGCAGCAGGAAGGATGCGGGTATCCGCAGACAGGTCAGACTGGACGGCGCGGGGCTCGGGCTCTTGGCCTCATGCTTCTCCATCATACAACAGACGCTTCATCGGAAAAAAGCCCAGCTGCGACTCACTCGGTAAACAGCGGCATCTCGAGCACGCGAGAAGAGGAAGCCAAACGGCCGTCCCACTGCATAAAGTTGTGCAGCAGCCTAAGGCCCGTGTCCTGGCTTTTTTCCGGGTGAAACTGCACAGCGAACAAATTACCCCTCGCAACGGCACAGGCAATAGGAAACGGATACAAGCTGTAGCCGGCGATCAGCGAATGGTCCCAAGGCACGGGATAGTAGCTGTGCACGAAGTAAAACCGGCTACCCTGGGAGATATCGTGCCATAGGGGATGCGCCAGCGTCTGCCGCACTTCGTTCCACCCCATGTGCGGGACCTTGAGCCTACCCCCATCGGCTCCAACCATTGACTCGGATGGGAAGCGGACTACTCGACCGCCGAGCAGGCCTAGACCTGGTACATTTCCCTCCTCGCTTACGTCGAACAGCATTTGGAGCCCGATACAGATGCCGAGGAACGGCTTGCCATGCGCCGCTTCGAGCACTGCGGGGCGCAACCCCCTGGCGTCGAGCTCGCGCATGCAATCCGGCATGGCTCCCTGGCCCGGGAATACGACTCGGCGCGCTCTACGCACTTCGTCAGGATCACTGGTAACCACGACCTTGAGATCTGGGGCAACCCGCTCCAAGGCCTTGGACACGGAGCGCAGGTTGCCCATTCCGTAGTCGATAACGGCTACGTCGATCATCCTTGCTCCGTTTGGTGACGGCGTAGAAACCGACGCGGGTCACTAAGGGCTGCGACTGAGTTCACAGGGTGCCCTTCGTGGATGGCAGCACGCCCGTCATGCGCGGGTCCGGTTCAGCCGCGATGCGTAGCGCGCGCCCAAACGCCTTGAACGCGGTCTCTGCCTGATGATGCGCGTTGCTGCCTTTGAGGTTCTCCACGTGCAACGTCACCTGCGCATGATTGACGAAACCCTGAAAGAACTCGTGAATCAAGTCGACGTCGAACTCTCCGATCAGTCCACGCGTGAACTTGACGTTGAATTCCAGGCCCGGCCGACCGGACAGGTCTATCACCACCCGCGACAGCGCCTCGTCCAATGGCACGTAGGCGTGCCCGTAACGGCGAAGACCCTTCTTGTCTCCCACGGCGCGAGCGAAGGCCTGCCCCAGCGTGATGCCGACATCCTCGACAGTATGGTGAGCGTCGATGTGCAGATCTCCCTGGGCCATGATCTCCAGGTCGAGCACGGCGTGGCGCGCGACTTGATCCAGCATATGATCGAAAAACCCGATGCCGGTGGACAGCACGGTTTTGCCCGTCCCGTCGAGATTGAGCTTGACGGTGATCTGGGTTTCCAGCGTGTTGCGAGTGACCTGAGCTTGGCGCATGGTCGAAGCGGAGGTTAGGCGGCCTGGAGTAGGCATTGCTGCAGGGCGCTGAGAAATCGTTCGTTCTCCTCGGCTGTACCCACGGTCACGCGCAGGCAGTCGGTCAGACTCGGGTGGGACCCGCTGAGATTCTTGATCAGGACACCACGCGTCTTCAGGCCCGAGAACACCGCATCGGCCCTCGCCACGCGAAACAATATGAAATTCGCATCACTCGGAAAGGCTCGCACTCTGGGGAGTGATTGTAGCCCCGCCAGCAGTCGCGCGCGCGCATCGCGGATCGAGGCCGCCTGTGCATCGAGAATATCCGACCGCTCCAGCACGCAGGCTGCAATCTGTTGCGTCAGCACGTTCACATTATAGGGCAGGCGCAACTTATCCAGCTCCGATAGCCATTCCGGCCTCCCGATGAGCATACCCAGGCGCAGCCCTGCCAGGCCGAGCTTGGACAACGTCCGCATGACAAGCAAATTCGAATAGCGCGCCAACTCGGGGAGAAAGCTGCAACCCGCGAAAGCGTGATAGGCCTCGTCCACCACGACCAAACCGGGGGAGGCTTCGATGAGCGCTCGGATCGCTTCGGCATCGAAGAGATTGCCTGTCGGGTTATTCGGGTAGGCAATGAAAGTGAGAGCCGGCTGGTGCTCGCGCATAGCGGCCCGCAGCCGCTGAACATCCAGGCCGAACTCCGGCGTCAGGGGTACACCGACGTAGCGGATGCCCGTCCAAGCGGCAACCATGCGGAACATGACAAAGGAAGGTTCTACCCCGAGCAACACTGCGGCAGGGCGGTTCACAGCCAGTGCCAGGATTTGGATCAGCTCATCTGAACCGTTCCCCAGCAGCAGCTCCATCCCTTCAGGAATGGGCATGACCTCGCGGAGCTGAGCCTTGAGCTTTACAGCCCCCGGGTCGGGGTAGCGATTCAAGCTTGCCTCTGAGGCCAGCTCGGCGATCTGCGCACGCAGCTCTGCCGGCAGCCCAAAGGGATTCTCCATGGCGTCGAGCTTGACCAGACCCCGGCTGTCCGGGACATGGTAGGCCGCGATCGAGCGGATCTCGTCGCGAAGGACGGATCTCGGCGTCTTATCCATGCAGGCGATAGCGCGCCGCACGCGCGTGCGCTGACAGGCCTTCACCTGTCGCAAGCTCGGCCGCAATGGGGCCGAGCTTGCGGGCGCCCGCGCGCGATACCTGGATGACATTGGTGCGCTTCTGAAAGTCGTAAACCCCCAAAGGTGAAGAGAAACGTGCCGTGCGGGCCGTGGGCAGGACATGGTTCGGCCCCGCGCAGTAGTCGCCGAGCGCCTCAGAGGAGTACTCCCCTACGAACACGGCACCGGCGTGACGCACCCTGGGTAACCACGCTTCTGCGTCCTCGACACAGAGCTCCAAGTGTTCGGGCGCGATTCGGTTGGCGATCTGACACGCCTCATTGAGGTCCTTGACCTTGATCAGAGCCCCTCGCGCCGACAAAGAAGCCTCGATCACATCCCTGCGCGCCATTTCGCCGAGCTGACGCTGGATGCTCTGCGCGACCGCATCGATGAACCCCGCGTCGGGACAAAGCAGGATGGCTTGTGCCATTTCATCGTGCTCGGCTTGGGAGAACAGGTCCATCGCGACCCAGTCCGGATTGGTGCGGCCGTCGCACACAACCAAGATCTCGGACGGGCCGGCGAGCATGTCGATGCCAACAACACCGAACACACGACGCTTGGCGGCCGCGACATAGGCATTCCCTGGCCCGACGATCTTGTCTACTGCCGGAATCGACTCGGTGCCGTAGGCCAGGGCAGCCACCGCTTGCGCACCGCCGATCGTAAACACATGCTCCACACCGCAGAGCGCAGCGGCCGCGAGAACCAAGTCGCTCTTTTGCCCGTCGGGGGTGGGTACGACCATCACGATCTCACCCACGCCGGCGACGCGCGCCGGCAGCGCGTTCATGAGTACGGTCGATGGATACGCTGCCTTGCCGCCCGGAACGTAGATGCCGACGCGGTCCAGCGGCGTCACCTGCTGTCCCAGCCGGGTACCGTCGGGCTCCGTGAAGCTCCACGACTGTGTGATCTGACGCTCGTGATAAGCGCGGATGCGGCCGGCTGCGATAACCAGAGCTTCACGCTGCGCAACAGGCAGCGCAGCGAAGGCGCGCTCGAGCTCGACCTTCGGCAGTCGCAACGTAGACACGTGTACCGCCTCGACCCGGTCGAAGCGACGGGTGTATTCCAGCACCGCGTCGTCACCGCGCCGCTTCACATCCGCGAGAATGGCTGTCACGGCTTCCTCGACGCGCTCGTCCTGGGTGTTCTCGAAAGCCAGTAACCGGTCGAGCACTGCCTCGAAATCGGCGCTACTGGTATCGAGCCGGTTAAGCCGCAGCATGTGTCGATCGCCGTTCCACTGCCAGGGCGAATGCATCCAGGAGGGGCTGCAAGAGGTCATCTTTGAGCTTGAGCGCCGCCTGATTCACGATCAGACGCGCGCTGACCGGCATGATTTCCTCCACCGCGACCAGATTGTTGGCCCGCAGAGTGTTGCCCGTGCTGACGAGGTCCACGATGGCGTCCGCGAGGCCAACCAGCGGCGCCAGCTCCATGGAGCCGTAAAGCTTGATCAGGTCGACGTGCACGCCCTTGGCGGCAAAGTGCTCGCGCGCGGTCTTAAGGTATTTGCTGGCTACCCGCAGTCGGGCGCCCTGGCGCACCGCCAGCGCATAGTCGAAACCGTCCGGCACGGCGACCATCATCCGGCACTTGGCGACCTGCAGGTCGAGCGGCTGGTACAAACCCTCGACACCCTGCTCGTGCAAGGTGTCCTTCCCGGCGATCCCCAGATCAGCTGCGCCATAACGTACGTAGGTTGGAACATCGGAGGCGCGCACGATGATGATGCTTACATCTTCGCGGCTGGTGGCGAGGATCAAACGGCGCGAGGTCTCGGGGTCTTCATCTGGGTAGATCCCGGCTGATGCGAGCAGCGGGAGAGTCTCGCTGAAGATCCGCCCTTTCGAAAGGGCTATGGTGATGCGGTCCACGGTCACTGTGCACTTAAAGCGTCGATTCTACTCTACAGCGCACCGCTTCTCTGAACAGGTGCCAGCCGGATCAAAAGCGCATCGACAACGACACCACGAACGGGCCGGACCAGCACGCTTCAACATACTGAGGAGGTTTCTCGCGCGCGCCGAAAGCTCAGCACCCGGACGCGTCAACGTCGCGACAGCATCACCGGGCACGCCGTATCCGGGCGCCCAGCTGGCTGAGCTTTTCCTCGATGCACTCATAGCCACGGTCGAGATGATAGACGCGGTCGACGACGGTCTGCCCGCTCGCGACCAGACCCGCGAGCACCAGACATGCGGAGGCGCGCAGGTCGGTGGCCATGACGTTCGCTCCACCCAAGGTCTGCACGCCGCGCACCACCGCGGTGTTACCTTCAACCTCGATATCGGCACCCAAACGCCGTAGCTCTTGAACGTGCATGAAGCGATTCTCAAATACGGTCTCGGTCATGATCGAGGTTCCCTGCGCGACCGCGTTCAGTGCCATGAACTGCGCCTGCATGTCGGTTGGGAACGCGGGGTAGGGGGCGGTGCGGATGTTCACGGCCTCGAGATGCCCATTGGTTCGCAGGCTCAACCAGTCGGGCCCACTGTCCACTGCTGCACCCGTCTCAATCAGCTTGCTCAGTACCGAATCCAGCATGTCGGGACGCGTGTCTTTAAGCCGGATCTCCCCTCCCGTGGCGGCGGCAGCCACCAAGAAGGTTCCGGTTTCGATCCGGTCGGGCATCACCCGATATGTCGCGCCACGCAAATGGGAAACACCCCCAACGGTGATCACGTCAGTTCCCTGCCCGGAGACGTTGGCCCCCATCGCGACGAGACAGTTGGCCAAGTCGACAACCTCAGGCTCCCGCGCGGCGTTCTCGATCACAGTCGTCCCCTCGGCCAGGGCAGCTGCCATCAAGAGGTTCTCGGTGCCGGTCACCGTCACCAGATCCATCACGATCCGGGCGCCCTTCAAGCGCTGCGCGTTGGCGTGAATGTAACCTTGCTCGATATCGATCTGGGCACCCATGGCTTGCAAGCCCTTGATGTGCTGGTCGACAGGACGCAAACCGATGGCGCAGCCGCCAGGCAGCGAGACACGCGCCTCACCAAACCGCGCCACAAGCGGTCCCAGGACCAGAATCGAAGCGCGCATGGTCTTGACCAACTCGTAAGGCGCCACCCGATGGCTGAGCTTGGCAGCAGTCAGGCTGACCACCCCTTTCTCGTCGAGCGAAACCTCGACGCCCATCTGCGCCAGAAGCGACAGAGTTGTTGCGACGTCGCGCAAATGCGGAACGTTCTCCACATGCAGGGGATCCGCGGTGAGGATCGCCGCACACAGGATAGGGAGTGCCGCATTCTTGGCGCCCGAAATGCGGACCTCACCTGTCAAGGGGACACCACCTTGAATTACAAGCTTCTCCATCACTGCCGCCCGGCCCAATCCTCCGGCGTCAAGGTCTGCATGGACAGCGCGTGGATCTCTTCGCGCATGCGTTCGCCCAAAGCCCGGTAGACCAGTTGATGTTGCTGCACACGCGACTTGCCGCGAAAGGCTTCGCTGACGATTACCGCCTCGAAGTGATGCCCGTCACCGCTGACCTCCAAGTGCTTACAGTCGAGGTTCTCCGCGATGTAACGTTTCACGTCTTCTGGTGCAACCAAGATATCTCTCCCGCTGGTCAAAGAGCACTATTGTATCCATCTGGTCAGTAGCGCAGCTTGTAGCCGGTATGCAACAGTCGCAAGGCAAGCGATGACAGCACCATGAGACATCCGGCCACCACCGCCAAACTGATGTGGGGAGCCACGTCGCTGGCCCCGAAGAAGCCGTAACGAAACCCGTCCACCATGTAAAAGAACGGATTCAAATGCGAAGCGCCCTGCCAGAAAGGGGGCAGGGAATGGACCGAGTAGAACACCCCAGCCAGAAACGTAAGCGGGATGATGATGAAATTCTGGAACGCGGCGAGCTGATCGAACTTGTCGGCCCAGATCCCGGCGATCACACCTAGAGCGGCCATGATGCCGCCTCCCAAGATGGCGAACGCAAGTCCCCACAGTGGGTGCTGCAAAGGCACGTTGGTAAAGCCCGCGGTCACGACAAGCACGCCTAACCCGACTACGATCCCGCGCACTCCGGCCGCGAGCATGTAGGCCAGGAAGATCTCCAGGGCGGACAGCGGCGTGAGCAAGACGAAGATGATGTTGCCGGTGATCTTTGACTGGATCAGGCTCGAGGAGCTGTTGGCAAAGGCGTTCTGCAACAGTGACATCATGGCCAATCCCGGGACCAGGAAGGCAGTATAGGCAACGCCGGGAAACACCTGCACGCGCGACTCCAAAGCGTGCGAAAAAATTACGAGATACAGCAGTGCGCTGAGGATCGGCGCAGCAATGGTCTGAAAGCTCACCTTCCAGAACCTCAACAGCTCCTTGTAGAGCAGCGTCCGAAACCCCGACATCAGTGCCTCTGCATCATCTGCACGAATACGTCTTCGAGGTCGATCTGCAGCACTTCGAGTTCCTGCACTTGGATACTCTCCTTGCGCAGATCCGACAGCACATTTTCGATTTGTGCGTAGTCGTCCAGCGCCAGAACCTGACTGCTAACGTCGTGAGCAACGACCCGAGCCGCCCAGGAGGAGGGCAAGCGGTCGGGCGAAAGGCGCAGTCGCAGGCGCACGCCCGTTACCCCACGCAGCAGATTGCGAGTCGTGTCCAGCGCCACAACGAGTCCCTGCTTGAGCATAGCGATCCGACTGCACAGGGCCTCCGCCTCTTCGAGGTAGTGAGTAGTCAGGACCACCGTGTGGCCGGCCTGGTTGAGCTCGCGGATGAAGCGCCACAATCCCTGACGCAGCTCCACGTCCACCCCCGCCGTCGGCTCATCGAGGATGATCACTGGCGGCTTGTGTACCAGCGCCTGAGCCACGAGCACCCGTCGCTTCATTCCGCCCGAGAGCTGCCGCATGTTGGCGTGAGCCTTCTCGGTCAGATCCAGTCGCTCGATGATCTCGTCGATCCAAGCGTCGTTTTCGCGCAAGCCGAAGTAGCCCGACTGTATGCGCAGCGTCTCGCGCACGGTAAAGAAGGGGTCGAAGACCAACTCCTGCGGCACAACGCCGATGAGACGTCGCGCACGATGATACTGCGCGACCACGTCGTAGCCCATGACGCGAAGCTGGCCAGCGTCTGCACGCGCCAACCCCGCCAGGATGCTGATCAGCGTGGTCTTGCCGGCCCCGTTGGGGCCGAGCAAACCGAAGAACTCGCCTTCTTCGATCTCCAGGCTGACCCCGTCCAAGGCGCGCACGGCGGCGAAGCGCTTGTGGACCTGCTGGACCTCGATTGCGGCAGGCATAGCCGGTTAGCGCCTTAACTGCAGTGAGTCAACTCATGCGCCCGGGATAAATTCCCCGACGTCGTAGAGGGAGATGAGCGATTTCAGATTTGAGGGCAGATTTTCGAAGCGCACACGACGTCCGCTGGCGGCGGCATCACGGACCCAGGCCAAGAGCAGCCCGACCGCCGAGGAATCGGCCTCGCTAACGGCACACAGGTCGACACGGATCTCGGGACTATTCAAGCGCCCGGCTGCGTCTTTCAACAACGGCTCGACGGTGGCGAGAGTGAGCGGGCCGCGCACCCGAAGGCAGCCGTCGGAAAACTCGATGCTGGCGGCGGTCACAGCGCTACGGTTGCTTCTTCGTTCCGGGACCAGGTAAGCTGTTCTTCTCTTGCAAGGACTTGATAAGCCCGTCGACGCCGCTCTGATGGATTTCGTCGGCGAACGTGCTACGGTATGTGGTCACGAGGCTTACCCCCTCCACCGTCACATCGTAGATCTTCCAGTCCGATCCCGCCTTGTACATGCTGTAGTCGACACTGATGGCCTGCCCACCGTTGGGTACCTTGATCTCCGTACGGACCTGCACATCGTTGTCGTTGGGCTGCATCCGGACCGGCCTCACGTCGATGGCGATGTCCTTGTATGCGGTGTAGGCGGTGCTATAGGAGCGTATCAGCAGGGATCGGAACTGCTCTACCAGGGCCTTCTGCTGCTCGGGCGTGGCTTGGCGCCAGCCCCGCCCAACCGCCAGGCGGGCCATGCGTTCGAAGTCGAAATGCGGCGCTACCTTTTGCTCCAGCAGTTCTGCGAATTTGGCTTGGCTGCCCGCCTTCAGTTCTGGATCCTGTCGCAGGCCGGCGAGCACATCGTCGGCAACGGATTTCACCAGTTTATCTGGCGCCGTCTGAGCCAGCGCCGTGCCGCTTGCGCCGAGCACCAGCGCCACAACTAGGCCGCCCACCCGCCATCGCAAGCGGGCAGTCAGATTGGTCAAAACCCCCATGCCATCACCTCATGACGTCGTTATGGTTGGACCGCCCGTGCATCGCCATCCGGCGCGCTGCGCTGGAGGTCATTTCTTCGTTCCCCCCTCGGCCGCCTTACCATAAAGGAACTGGCCGATGAGCTTCTCCAGCACCACTGCTGATTGAGTGATCTTGATCTCGTCACCTTCATTCAGATTAGCGCTGTCGCCGCCCGCATCGAGCCCGAGGTACTGTTCTCCGAGGAGGCCCGAAGTCAAGATCGACGCCGACGTGTCCTTGGGAAACTTGTAGCGTTTGTCGATGCGGATCGTAACTCTGGCGGAGAATTTCTGATCGTCGAAAGAAATCCCTCCCACGCGCCCGACGACCACGCCGGCGCTCTTCACCGGCGCCCGTGACTTGAGACCGCCGATATTCTCGAACTGGCCGAATACGCTATAGCCGTCCGATGCGGACACAGTGCTGGCGTTGCCAACCTTGAGAGCCAGCGTCAGCAGAGCCACCAGGCCTGCGATGACGAACACCCCCACCCAAAGATCCACTGTCGTGCGCGTCATGGTCAAACCCCGGCGAACATGAAAGAGGTAAGGATAAAGTCCAGAGCCAATACGGCTAACGCAGAAGTCACCACCGTGCGCGTGACGGCGTAGGACACACCCTCGGCTGTAGGTGGTGCGTCGTAGCCTTCAAAGAGTGCGATCAGGGTGACTGCCACGCCAAACACCGCGCTCTTTATCAGGCCATTGAGGATATCTTCTTGCAGGTCGACGTTGGCCTGCATCTGTGACCAGAAGGCGCCCGAGTCCACTCCGATGATGACCACGCCAATGAGGTAACCCCCGAACACGCCCACCGCGCTGAATATAGCCGCCAGCAGCGGCATGGATATCACACCGCCCCAGAAGATAGGGGACAAAACGCGTGCAAAGGGGTCGACGGCCATCAGCTCCATGGCTGATAGCTGCTCTGTGGCTTTCATGATCCCGATCTTGGCGGTGATCGCGGATCCGGCGCGGCTGGCGAACAACAGCGCCGCCACTACCGGCCCCAACTCGCGCACCAATGCCAACGCGACGAGCGTGCCGAGCGCTTCGGCCGACCCGTACCTCTTGAGCGTCTCGTATCCCTGCAGCCCCAGCACCAACCCGACGAACAGCCCGGAGACGATGATGATGATCAGCGACAGTGTGCCGCAGAAATAGATCTCGTTCAGGAGCAGCTGGACGCGACGAACGCACTCTCCCGAGCGGCTCACCACGAACCAGGAGAAGCGGGTGGCGACACCGAGCTTCCAGACGCCGTCGACCACCATGTGGCCAATGTGCCGAAACCCGCGATCGAGCGCACCGATCATGTGCGACGGTCCAGGCCAAGGTCGTCGGCGTAAGTCTGCGCTGGGTAGTGGAACGGCACTGGCCCGTCGGTTTCTCCGCGAACGAACTGCTGTACGAACGGCTCCGCCGAGCGGGACAACAAATCGGGTGTGCCTTCGGCTACGACCTTCCCGGCCGACACGAAATAGACGTAGTCCACGATCTTGAACGACGCTTCCACGTCGTGCGTAACGACAATGGAAGTCGCACCCAGCGCATCGTTGAGCCGCCGGATCAGATTGGCGATAACCCCGGTGGAAATCGGATCGAGCCCCGTGAATGGTTCGTCGTACATGATGAGCATAGGGTCTAGGGCAATGGCGCGCGCCAGTGCCACACGCCGTGCCATACCACCCGAGAGCGCCTCCGGCTTGAGCCCGGCCGCACCGCGCAGGCCCACGGCGTTCAACTTCATCATCACCAGATCGCGGATCAGAGCCTCTGGGAGACGCGTGTGCTCACGAAGCGGGAATGCCACGTTCTCGAACACCGAATAATCAGTGAACAACGCGCCAAACTGGAACAGCATCCCCATTCGCCGGCGCAACGCATACAATTCGCGGTGCGTCAGTTCGTGGATACGCTGGCCGTCCACTATGATGGTCCCGCCGCTGGGCTTCACTTGCCCGCCGATGAGCCGCAGGATGGTAGTCTTGCCCGAACCGCTCAAGCCCATGATGGCCACCACCTTGCCGCGCGGGATCGCCATGTCGATGCCGGTCAGCACGGGACGCGCGTCGTACCCAAACTCGACTTCGCGAAGCTCTACAAGATCGTCTGCGCTCACAGGAGGATCTGGCCGGGAAGCGCCGGATTGTACCTCGGTTTCAAATGACGGTTGCGAAATCGCAGCGTTGGCTTGTATCTTGCTGTGCTTCGCGGCGCTGGTGGCCAACGTCGGCAGCCGGTTGAGAAGCTGACGGCAAATGGTCCGGCTTTGCTGCGCGTGCATACAGGCTCACGCCCGAGCCATATGGCACTGTGCGCAAGGGCTCGCAACCACGCGAATGCTCGCGCCGCGAGTTTTCAACACCTTGCCAACGACCCAATCAGAACGGCCATGATGACATCGCCCGATCCTGTCCTGGCTCTCAACTGTGCGCGCTTAAGCAAGCGCTACGGGTCCGCGTTGGCGCTCAAGGACTTTTCGCTCACCGTGGGAGCGAGCCAGACCTTCGGTTTGGTGGGGATGAACGGTGCCGGCAAGACCACCTTGATCAAGTGCCTGCTGGACTTTTCCGAGCCGGACAACGGTCAGGTCGAGATTTTCGGGGTGTCGAACAGGTTGACTCGCTCGCGCAGTCGCCTCGCGTTCCTGCCGGAGCGCTTCAACCCGCCGTTCTACCTCACCGGGAAGGACTTCCTGCGCTACATGCTCCAGTTGCAGGAGGTAGTTTACCAAGACGTAGACGCGGAACGGATGTTCCTGGCTTTGGACTTAGATTTGTCCGCCCTCGCGAAGCCGGTGCGCGCGTTCTCCAAGGGCATGACGCAAAAACTGGGGCTGGCCGCGTGCCTGCTCAGCGGCAAGGATCTCTACATCCTCGACGAACCCACCAGCGGCCTGGATCCGAAAGCGCGCGCACTGCTGAAAGAGCAGCTTCGAGCCGCGCGCAGTGAGGGCAAGACCATCTTCTTGACCTCGCACGCGTTGGCCGATGTAGATGAGTTGTGCGACCAGATGGCGGTGATCCATCGCGGAGAACTGCGCTTCGCCGGGACTCCCGACGAGCTACGCAAACTGTACTCGGCGGCGAATCTTGAGCAAGCCTTTCTCGCCTGCATCGAGCACGCGCGGCCGCCGCCTAGCTAGCGATCGGGCCTCCTAGGAGCGCATTGGGCAATCTGGCAAAATGTTCGACCCCCCTCAGTGAACCGCAAGCACACGACGTGGACACTGCTACCCCGGCCAAACCTGATCTTCTCATCGTCGACGACGATCCGTTGATCACGGATACGTTGGATTTCGTTCTCGGCCGAGACTTTAGCGTCCATGTGGCTGAGTCACGCGCGCAGGCGAAGAGTGTTTTGCGGCAGCTCGAAACCCCGCCCGAGCTAGCGCTCGTGGATTTGGGGCTGCCGCCGACGCCCCATCGCCCGGACGAGGGCTTCCGGCTGATCAACGAACTGCTGGCGCTGTCTCCGGACATCAAGATCCTGGTCTTGTCGGGCCAGAACGACGAAGACAACGCGCGGCACGCACGGGCGCTAGGGGCAATTGAGTTCGTGGCCAAGCCGTGCGAGCCGCAGCGCTTGAAGGAACTGCTCCTTAAGGCGCGCACCATCACGGCTGCCGAACGAGTGGCCGAGGGCGCCGAACCGGGTATCGTTGGCACTGGCCCAGCGATCGCGAAACTCAAGCAGCAAATTCGTCAATATGCGGATTCGCCTTTCCCGGTGTTGATCGAAGGCGAATCCGGTAGTGGCAAAGAGCTGGTGGCTCTCTCTCTGCACCGACAGAGCCCGCGCGCGATGAAGCCCTATCTAGCACTCAACTGCGCTGCCATCTCTCCTAGCCTCGTGGAGGCTACGCTATTCGGCCATGCGAAGGGCGCGTTCACCGGAGCAAATGCAGCGCGGGCGGGCTACTTTGAGGATGCCCGCGATGGGAGTTTGTTCTTGGACGAGATCGGCGAGTTGCCGCTGGAGTTGCAGGCGAAGCTGCTGCGCGTGCTAGAGAACGGAGAGTACCAACGCGTGGGCGAGACGCAGAGCAGGCATAGCCACGCACGAGTCATTACCGCAACCAACCGCGACCTTCGTCAGGAGGTCAAGGCTGCGCGGTTCCGCGCTGACCTCTATCACCGACTCAGCGTGTTCACGGTAACGGTGCCGCCGCTACGAGACCTAGGCGAGGATAAACAAAGGCTGCTCGCGCATTTCGCCGAGTTCTACGCGGAGCAAAGCGGGGCAGCCCGGTTCACGCTCGATACCCGCGCCGAGCAGCTATGGATGGACTACATGTTTCCAGGCAATGTGCGTGAACTGCGTAACATCGTGATCCGGCTTACGACTAAGCATGCGGGCGAGCCCGTCAACAGCGAGCAGCTGTTGGCCGAACTCGATCCCGAGCAGGGACAAGATCCGTCCCCCGACACCCTGCCCGGTGTTGATCACCGGAGCAGCGTGGAAGCCGCAAAACGCCAGCTCCTGACTGCAAGAAACTTCCGCTTGGACGAAAGTCTGGAGCGAATGGAGCGCAGCTATGTCGAGGCCGCACTGGCCCTCACCAGTGGCAATCTTAGCCAGGCCGCCAAGCTGCTCGGCATACACCGTACTACGCTGTACAGCCGCATGCAAAGCTATGGCGCCGTGACTGATCGAAACGCGCCCGACCAATGACCGACCGCCGATGTACTACACCTTCTTCGGACTGAAGCAGCCGCCATTCAAGATCACTCCCGACACCGACTTCTTCTTCGAGGGCGGCAACCGGGGCGCAGTGCTCGAGGCGCTGATCTACGCGATCACCCATGGCGAGGGCATCATCAAAGTCACAGGTGAGGTGGGCAGCGGCAAGACAATGCTGTGCCGTGTGCTACAGGCGCGCCTCCCGAAGTCGGTCGAGACGGTATACCTCGCCAACCCGAGCGTCTCGCCCGAAGAGATCATGCATGCCATCGCTTTCGAGCTGCAGTTGCAGATTGGCCGTGACGCTGGGCGCCTGGTCGTCATGCACGCCCTGAACGAATATCTGGTCGCGCGACATGCCGAAGGCCGGCAGGTGGTCATCTTCGTCGAGGAATCCCAGAGCATGGCGTTGGCCACCCTGGAAGAGATGCGACTCCTGTCAAATCTGGAAACCAAACAGTACAAACTCCTGCAGATCGTGTTGTTTGGGCAGCCCGAGCTCGACGAAAACCTGTCCAAACCCCAGATCCGGCAGCTGCGCGAGCGAATTACGCACAGCTTCTCGCTCGGGCCTCTCAAACCAGACGAGGTTCGCGCGTATATCGCGTTCCGTTTGCGGGCGGCTGGTTACCACGGACCAGATCTGTTCCCTCCGGCCGCAATCCGCTACATGGCGCAGGCCACCGCGGGTTTGACGCGGCGCATCAATATCGTCGCCGACAAAGCCCTGCTGGCTGCTTTTGCCGACAACACCCACAACGTTACCGCCAAGCACGTCCGCGCCGCGGTGCGTGACAGCGAATTCAGCGGCAGGGTCGCCGGTCGCGTTAAGCATGGTTGGTTAGCGCCCACTGTGGCCTTTCTCCTTGGAGCTCTTGCGGTCATGGGGCTCTATCGGGCTTACACTCAGCTCGCTGGCGAACCAGTGGTCCGTCCGCGTAGCAATGACGCTGCGTCACTCGGCTCCCTACCCGCGCCGGCCGTGGCGGCGGCGAAACCACCGAACGCCGACTCGAGTGCGCCGAACCCGGTGGCCGGCGCGGAAGCGCTACCAGTATCCTCGCTCCGTGCCGCTCCAACTCCGGCTACGCAGGAGCCCGCTCCTGCCGTTCCTGCAGTGCGATCGGCAATCGTTGCCACGGCAGGGGAGCCGGACGGGTTCAAGCTAACCGACAGCCTATCCGTTCAAAGCGATCTGTTGGAACAACGCTTGCTTGCGACCGAGCGCTGGTTGGCAGAGGCGCAGGGAGAGACTTTCAGCATTCAACTGCTGGGCTCTAACGACCCTGCACTCTTGAGGAACTATTTCGAAACCCTGGGCAAATATATTGAACTAGAAAAGGTTTTTGTGTACCGTACCCTTGCGAATCAACAACCGTCGATGACCGTTTTATACGGGGCCTTCGGCAGCCGAGCAGACGCTGTCAAATCGCTTGAAGCGCTACCAGATGAATTGAAAGCCAACCGGCCGTACATTCGCACGGTGCAGGGCGTTCGGTCCGAGATCGGCATGAGGAAACCGTCCTAAGCGGACGCTAATACCTCGGTCGGGCAGCGGCGGAGATTGCAGCCGCGTCGCGAGCTACATAACAGAAACCAGTCCTGCAACTTGGCGAGAATGCACAATCGCGGCTTTGGCCACCCCGGAGGCACGGTGAACGCTTCACTAAACAGAGGCTTGCGGCGGGCCGGCGGCAATCTAAGGCGCCTGGGCGTATGGCGAGGGGCCCTCGGACTTACGCTGCTCCTAGCGGCCTGCGCCTATAAACCAACAATCCCGCCGTCTCAGGGCCACATCAGCCGCGAATCCGTGCCACCGGCTGGGGACGCCGACAAGATCTTGCCCCCCGTAACCAACGGCACTTACGTGCCACCACCAAAACCACGCGTAAAGACTCCGACCTATAGCGTTGTAGTACACGAGGTTCCGGTCAAAGAACTGCTGCTGGCTCTGGCTCGCGACACGAAGGAAAACATCGACATTCATCCCGGCCTGCAGGGACTGGTCAGCCTAAACGCCGTCGATGAGACTCTGCCTTCTATCCTCGACCGCATGGCCAAGCAGGTGAACATGCGCTATCGCATCGAAGGCAAGACGATCGTGGTGGGTCCGGACACGCCCTACTTCAAAACCTACAAGGTCAACTACGTCAATATGACGCGGGACACCACGTCTGCCATTGCGGTGAGCGGGCAAATCACCGGGGGAGGCGGAGGCGGACTGACTGTGGCGAGCGGCGGCACCTCCTCGACTTCGGTCACTTCCAGCTCCAAGAACAATTTCTGGGAAGTGCTTTCGGAAAACCTGCACAGTCTTCTGAAGTCCACACGGGCACTGGCGCAGAATGCCGAGGACCGCCAAGCGCAGGCTGAAGCTGCGCGCTCCGCAAGGGAGGAACGGCTGGCCCAGGCCGAGGCCGTAGCACGCGCGGGCCAGAACGCGACTAGCCTGTTCGACAAGGTATTCGGCTCCTCGCCGTCAAGCGCTGTCACCGATATCAAGCAGGACATCGTCGTCAACCAAGTCGCCGGCACCGTCTCCGTGATGGCGACTGAGCGGCAGCACCAGTTAGTGCAGCAATACCTGGACACCATCGGGTCATCGTCCCAGCGTCAGGTACTGATCGAAGCGACCATTGCAGAGGTTTCGCTATCCGATCAGTATCAGGCGGGCGTGGACTGGAGCAAGTTGGCCAGCTCGGGCTTCGGCGTGACGCAGACGTTGAGCACGGCCGCGATCGTCGGCGGCGCCCCCACTAGCGGACTCACCCTCGCCTACCTGAACAGCGCCAACGGAATAAATATTTCGGTCAAGCTTCTGGAGCAGTTCGGCAAGACCCGTGTGCTGTCCAGTCCAATGCTCATGGCGATGAATAACCAAACCGCGCTTCTCAAGGTGGTTGATAACGTGGTGTACTTTCAGATCCAGTCCCAGATCAGCCAAGGAACTACGACCGCGGGGAACCTTCAGTCCATCACGACCACGCCGCAGACCGTGGCGGTTGGCTTCATCATGAGCATGACGCCGCAGGTCAATGACAACGGCGTCGTCACACTCACCGTACGCCCCACCATCACGCGGGTGGAGAAGTTTGTCCCCGATCCCAACCCTGCACTCTCACCAACGGTGGGCAATCCGAATCCGGTACAAAACCTGATACCACAGATCACGGTCCGGGAGATGGAGTCGGTGCTCCAGCTGATCAGCGGGCAGACCGCCGTCCTAGGGGGGCTGATCACGGACGATATCCAGCGCAACACAGCCCAAGTGCCTGGACTTGGGAACATTCCCAGAGTCGGTGAGGCCTTCCAATATCGTAATGATACGGTTGTGAAAACCGAGCTCGTCGTCTTCATCCGGCCAACGCTTGTAAAGAATCCTTCGCTGGACAGCGAAGAGCTGAGGCGCCTGCGCAAGTTCCTTCCGGAAGTGGACCAGACCGGCCAGAACCCATGAGTCTGCTGCTCCAAGCCCTGCAGAAGGCGGCGAAAAACCGCGAGACTGGCGCGCCCGCGCCGGACACAGCTGCCAGCGACCACCCCCCCGAGCCGGAACGGACGGATAGCCCACTCCCAGCCGAGCCAAGCGTCGAAACGCCGCTGAAGGAAAAGCCTGGCGAGCGCGGGTTGGCGCTGGAAGAAGAGGATTTATTCGAGCCGGAGGAGTTGGCCGCCGCGCCCGTCACCGAGCGCTTCGAACCGTTTGCGACGCCGTCAGCGTCCTCGGCGCAGGCCGCCGCGATCCTGCGAGCGAGCGATACCCAGACTACTGGCTGGGTAGACTGGGTGCGCGATCATCCCGTGCACACCTTCGCTGGACTGGCCGGCGTGTTCGCGGTTTTCTACGGCGGCTATCTCTATCTCCAGCTTTTCCATCCAGCCGTGCTGCGCGGAGAACTCTGGTCCAAGCCGCTCACCACCAACCCGCCCCTAACCCAAACACAACCAATCGCGCCGCCTCCAGCGCCACCACCCGCCGTCGACACGGCGGCGGCTACAGCGACCAGCGGTCAAACTACTAGTCCCCCGGCGCCCGGCGCCGCAACGGCTACGCCACTCATTGCAAAGCCCGCGCCCTCCGCCCCGACCATAGCGCCGACTACCGCAATCGCAGGGATGCCCCAGGCCACAACAACGAAAGCCCCGAGAGCAGTGAGAGCCGAATCGTCAGCCCGCCGGCCCGAGCCTGCGCCGACCAACTTCCGCAAGTCGACCGATGATTCTCTGG
>JBGPPC010000008.1:0-31218 GCA_041488355.1 Gammaproteobacteria bacterium | reverse complement strand
CGCGACTATCACCACTTCGGTGGCGGCTTCTTCACGATGATGATCCGCTCGCCGTCGTCCTTGATGTAGCCGCCAGTGCGCAGGTCCTTCAGGATACGGCTGATCATCTCGCGTGCACAGCCCACGCGGCTCGCCATCTCCTGCTGCGTGAGACGCTCGACCACCAGCTTCCCGTCCTGCTCCGTGGCAAGCTCGAGAAGCAACCCTCTCACCCGCCCGTAGACATCGAGCAGAGCCAGTTCACTGACCTTCTTGGTAAGCTCCCGGACCCGATGAATCAGGCTGCGTACGAGTTCGAGCGTGACTTCGGGACTTTGTGCCAGAAACTCGTTGAACTGTTCCCTGGACACGATGGAAAACTTGCTGGGCTCGAGCGTCATCACCGACGCCGAACGCGGCCCTTCATCGAGGATGATCTCCCCGAAGTACTCGCCCGGCCCTTGCGTGTTGAGGACCATTTCCTTGCCCTCTTCGTCGGCCAGGTACACCTTGACCTTACCGGTCAGGATTACGTAGAGGGAATCGCTGCGGTCGCCCTCGCTGACGATGACCGCGTTCTTGGGGTAGGCCTTGACGGTCCCATGCTCTGCCAGCGTTTTGAGGTGCTGCTCTGCCAGCGAGAGGAGTGGCCGGTCACCAGCTGTACCGGTTGCCATTGGACCTCCATTCAAAATCCGTCTACCGGGCTTGCACCAAGTGTGCCGTTAGCGGGGTCTGGGAGCAAGCGCGTCGCGGTCACGCCTGCGCGAATGCAAAATCGACTGCGGGCCGCCGGCCGCTGATGATGCTCGCGATGGCACTGCCTGAGCCGCAGGCCATCGTCCACCCCAGCGTTCCGTGCCCGGTGTTCAGGAACAAGTTGGATAGACGCGTGCGCCCGACGACGGGCACGTTGCTGGGTGTGGCGGGACGCAGCCCAGCCCAAGGCTGCGCGCGCCAGTAGTCGGCCGCATCCGGAAACAGCTCCTGCGCGCGCCGCAGGATTGCGCCGCAGCGTACCGTATTGATCGACGTGTCGTAGCCGTTCAGCTCCGCCGTTCCAGCCACGCGCAGGCGGTCGCCCAGGCGCGAGATCGCGAGCTTGGCGCCGTCGTCCGTGAGGCATACCCGCGGCGCGGCTTCATGGTTCCTGATGGGTATGGTGACGGAGTAGCCCTTGACCGGATATACCGGAACACGCACGCCCAGCGGCTCGACCAGCATGGGCGTATAGCTGCCGAGGCAAACCAGGTAAGCATCAGCGCGCAGGACTTGTTCGGGACCCTCAACGTGCCGCACGCGCACGCCCGTAACGCGGTCCCCCTCGCGCAGCAATCGTTGCACCGTGGTCTGGAAGAAGAACACAACGTCCACACGGCGGCACAGATCTTCCAGCTGGCGCGAGAACAAGTGGGCGTCGCCCGATTCATCGGATGGCGAGTAGGTGCCACCCGCCAAGAACACGCGGCTGTGCCGGAGCGCCGGCTCGATCTCCTGGCACTGCTGGGCCGTCTTGAGCTGCATCTCGAAGCCGTGCCTGTGCATGAGCTCGATGCGCGCCCCCGCGGCGTCCAACTCCCGAAGATCGGTGTGCAGGTGCAGGATGCCCAGCTCGGAGTCATCGTAGTGGATCCCGGTCCGACGGCGCAGCGCCTGCAGCTCGTTGCGGCTGAACCAGGCGAGCTTCAGGATCTCGAGCGTGTTGCGGCGGGTGCGAGCGGGCAGGCACTCGTAGAGGAATCTCAAACCCCAGGCCCACTGGCGTGGGCTGAGTCGCGGGCGGAATAGTAACGGCGCGTCCTCGCGCCCGAGCCACTGCAGGATCTTGAGTGG
This sequence comes from Gammaproteobacteria bacterium, assembly GCA_041488355.1. Taxonomy (GTDB): domain Bacteria; phylum Pseudomonadota; class Gammaproteobacteria; order Burkholderiales; family SHXO01; genus SHXO01. The sequence continues at coordinate 29,406 of JBGPPC010000008.1, read as the reverse complement.
TGCGCTGGGGTTCGCCCACGGCTCGGCGTGGCTGACCGAAATCTGTCCGCCGTTGGCGAAGCTGGTTTCGAAGCCGGCGAAGGGCTGGCGGTCGACCACCGTGACCTCGTGTCCGGCTTCCGCCAGATACCAGGCGCTGGTCACACCGACCACGCCCGACCCCAACACCAAAACCTTCACGCCGCGTGACCCTTAGGGAGCTCCGTAGATGGCTGGTCCAGCGAATGCGCGGGTGTTCGATCCGGCTCCGGCCGCGGGACGGCGTAGTATCGATGCGACCTGTCCGAAATGCAACTCGCACCCGAGCGCTCAGGGCGGCACCGCGTTGTTCTCGCTTCCGGCTACAGCGAATGCAGCCCGGGACCGATATTGAGGCAACCCTCGCAGATGCAGCCCCATCGGGAGCTTCCCTAGCACGTATGTTGCGTCGGGTCGGCCTGGCCTGTGGCGCTCAGCACGATGACCTCCTCCAAATCCTTGACCTTTCGGCGTAGCGGCTTGCGCGAATGCGTCCGCGGCACGCCGTTGCCGCCGAGGGTCGCCCGAGCCGGATGCGCCGCACTTACGCTGTTACTTTCCGACATTGCCCGGGGAGCCGAGGCCAGCGAGCTTACGCCGCTCCCGCTGATGTTCGCGCTTGCCCTGGGCGGGTTGGTGTTCGCATTGGCCCTGTTCCTGCGCTCGCGCACGGCTCTCCGGCCCGGTGCGTGGGCGTGGACCGACAGCGCTGCCCAGGACCGGTTTCGCGCGGCGGTAGAGCTGTCACCGGACGCTATCCTGGTGCACTCAGATGGTCGTTGCGAGTATGCCAACCGTGCGGCGGTGGAACTGCTGCGCGCCTCGGGGCCCAGCCAAGTCATTGGTATGCCGACGCTGGACATCGTGCACCCGGACGATCGCCCACAGGAACTACGGCGCATCGAGCGCATGCGCCAGGGGCTCCCGGTAGCACCCGGCGAGCAGCGCTTCCTGCGCTTCGACGGCTCGACCGTAGAGGTCGAGGTCACCGCCTCGCCCGTCCGCCACTGCCAACATTTCTCGGTGCAGATTTTCGTGCGCGATATCACCGAGCGCAAGCAGGCGGAGCGCAAGATCAAGCGCCTGACCAATCTGTATTCGGCGCTGTCGGTCACCAGCCACGCAGTGACCCGGTTTCAAGAGCGTGACGCGCTGCTGCAGGAAACTTGCCGCATCGCCGTGGTCTTTGGACGCTTGCAGATGACCTGGATCGGAATGGTGGACCCGGCGCAGCAGCGGGTCGTGCCGGTGGCCGCATATGGGCCGGGCGACGCGTATGCGCGCCACGTGTTCATCTCCACGGACGAGAGCCTACCCGAGGGACGGGGCCCCATTGCACTGGCGGTTCGGGAGGGTCGAGCTTGCATCGTCAACGACTTCGACGCCGACCCACGCATGGCGCCGTGGCGCGACGCCGCGCGACAGTATCGCCTGCATAGCGTGGCGGTGTTTCCGCTGCGTCTAAGCGAGCGAGTGGTCGGGGCGATCATGCATTACGCCGATGAAGTCGGTTTCTTCGACGATGAGCTGGTGGGATTGCTGGAACGCATGGCCAGCGAGATCAGCTTCGCGCTTGACAGCATCGAATCGAGCCGCAAGTGGCAGGCCGCCGAGGCCGCCCTGCTGGAAACGCAGCGCGAGATGGAGACCCTGCTGGGCAACCTCCCCGGGATGGCCTATCGCTGCCGCTACGACGATGGATGGACCATGGAGTTCGCCAGCGAAGGGTGCATTGAATTGACCGGGTACACCGCGGAAGAGCTCCAGCTCAACCGGCTGGTGTCTTATGAAGAGATCATCCATCAGGACGACCGCGCGCGGGTGCGTGAGGAAATCGGCCGCGGCGCGGCTTCTCGCTCGCGCTTCACCGTCGAGTACCGCTTGATCGAGCGTGGGGGAAAACAGAAATGGGTGTCCGAAAAGGGTCTGGCGTTCTATTCCGAGAGCGGGGCGCCGGTCGCGCTGGAAGGATTCATCAGCGACATCACGGAGATCAAGTCCTATCGCGAGCGGTTAGAGCACCAGGCAAGCCACGATGCGCTCACCGGCTTGGCCAACCGCAACCTGCTGCACGACCGCTTGCATCAGGCGATCGCGCACGCGGAGCGCCAGCGGCTCCAGCTCGCGGTTGCCTTCCTCGACCTGGACAACTTCAAGTACCTCAATGACAGCCTGGGGCATAGCGCCGGTGACGAGTTGCTGAAGCTGGTGGCGCAGCGGCTCAAGACCTGTGTGCGTGAAGGCGACACGGTCGCGCGGCTGGGCGGCGACGAGTTTGTCCTGGTGCTGGTCGACCAGAGCGGTGCAGAGGCGGTGAACCATGTCGTACAGCGCGTGCTGGAGACTGCGTCCGAGCCGTTTTTTATGGCTGGACGGGAATTCAACACCAGTGCCAGCCTGGGCGTGAGCCTGTACCCGCAGGATGGCAACGACGCCGAGACATTGCTCAAGAACGCGGACGCGGCGATGTACCGCGCGAAGGCGCAAGGACGCAATAACTTCTGTTTCTTCACCGCGGAAATAAATGCCGCCCTGCACCAGCGCATTGCGCTGGAGCATGGGCTGCGGCAGGCGTTGGACCGGGGCGAGCTGCTGCTGGACTATCAACCCAAGATGGAGCTGTCGAGCGGGGCCTTGATCGGTGCCGAAGCGCTGGTGCGATGGCGCCATCCTGAGCACGGCCTGTTGTCGCCTGCCCGCTTCATCCCGGTGGCGGAGGACACTGGGTTGATCGTTCCGATCGGCGCCTGGATCTTGCGTACGGCCTGCAGTCAAGTTCAGGGTTGGCGCAGTCAAGGGCTGCAGCTGAATATGTTGTCGGTGAATATCTCGGCGCGCCAATTTCGCAGCCCGGACTTGGTTGATCAGATCGCCGAAACTTTGCGCGCCAGCGGCTTGCCGGCCGGCTGCCTCGATCTGGAGATCACGGAAAGCCTGATGATGGAGGACGTCCAGGAGTTCATCGCCCGGTTGCACGCGCTCAAGGACCTGGGACTGCAGTTGTCGGTGGACGACTTTGGCACCGGCTATTCCAGCTTGAACTATCTTAAACAGTTTCCCGTCGACCGCCTCAAGATCGATCGCTCCTTCGTGTGCGACATCGCGAGCGATCCCGGAGACGCCGCCATCGTTCAGGCTGTAATCCAGCTCGGGCATGTGCTCGGCCTCGCCGTCACCGCCGAGGGGGTGGAAACCGATGAGCAGCTCGCGTTCTTGCGGCGGCATGGTTGCGACGAAGGACAAGGCTACTACTTCAGCAAGCCACTCGGCCCGGCCGAGTTCGAACACATGCTGCGCGCGCGAAGCGCGTTGGGCAAGCTCTCGCCGGGCGCCGAGCAACCAGCCCGCCGCGCCCGAGTGTGAGCCACTGCCTGACTATGACGCTATACTACAGGCGCGCCGCAGCGGCGCTGATTCAGCACATAACGAATACCAGAGGCGGAGGATGCGATGAAGGCAGAGCTGATGTATCTGGTTTGGGTTACGACTCTCACGGCGCTGATGTGGGTGCCCTACATTCTCGACCGGCTTTCGGTTTGGGGCTTGATGGACACTGTAGGCTATCCGGACAACCCCAAGCCCCAGTCGGCGTGGGCGCGGCGGATGAAAGCGGCGCACGCGAACGCGATCGAGAACCTGGTGATCTTCGCTGCGCTGGTGCTGGCTGCTCAGGCGGCCGGCGTTAGCAACAACGCGACAGTCATGGCATGCGTCGTGTATTTCTGGGCTCGCGTGGTCCACTTCCTTGCGTACACCTTCCGACTGCCATGGGTGCGTACGCTGGCGTTCACGGCGGGATTTCTCGCACAGATGACGCTGGCCTGGCAGATTCTTGCGACGTAGGCCTCGCCGCCGCTCGAATCCGGTGCGCGGTGTCATACCGCGTGCCGGCTTATACTTCCTCTATCGGCAAACCATCCGCTTGACCGCAAACCCACCGCCCGGGTAGGACACTGTGCGGTCGAACACGACCTCACAGGTGCGCACCCCCGGCGGCAAAGGAGAGGCGATCTGCGCAGTGGAGCGCTCGTAGCTGCACTGGAGGTAGAAGCTGCGCGGGTTGTCGCCCAGGTCCCAGACAAGAATGAGTTCCTTGGCGTTTTGCTTACGGTTGGTGTACTTGATCGTTACGCGGTTGGCCGGTTGGCCGTCGTAGATGGTTACGCCGGACAAGCGCGGTGCCTGCTCTGCGTAGGTTACGCTCCAGCCAGTGGGAGGATCGGCGCGTTGGCTTACACTCAGCGTGTCGGGGCAATTCACTTCGGCCCGTGCCGCCGTCGTCAAGCCCAGCAAGATTGCGGCCGCCATCCATTTGTAACCGATTGTGTTCATCGCCTACCTCACAGGTCGATTGGCCACGAGATTCCTGCAGAGCAGCCACCATCCACGCGGAGCACTTGACCGGTCACGAAACGGGCCGCGGGCGATGCCAGGAAGATGGCGCTGCCTACCAGATCACGCACTTCGCCCAGCTTGCCGAGCGGCGTGTTGCTCTCACCCCAGGTGCGCATCTTGTCTTGTGCCCAGAGCTTTTTCGACAGATCGGTCGGGAAGAATCCGGGTGCGATGGCGTTCACGCGCACGCCATGCTGTCCCCATTCCGTCGCCATGCCGCGCGTCATCATCGACACGCCAGCCTTGCTGATCGCGTAGGGCGTCACGCCTTTCAACGGTGCGTAGGTGTTAAGCGAGTCGATGTTGATGATGCTGCCGCCGCGCCGCTCGATCATATGGCGGCCCACCAGCTGCGCCAGCACGAAGGCTCCGCGCAGGTTGATGTCGAGAATCCAGTAGAACTCCTCGGGCGTGTAGTTCTCCACCTTCATGCGCTTGTTGACTCCGGCCACGCTCACTAGCGTATCGATCCGGCCGAACTCTTTCAGCACCTGCTCCACGAGGCGCGCGATGTCGTCCGGCTTGGCCACATCGGCGATGATCGCGCGGACTCGCCGCGGCGCTTTCGAGATCTCGCCCGCCGTCTGGTCCAGAGTAGCCTGTTCGCGGCCCGAGATGATGACCTGCGCGTCGCGCTCCGCGAAACCCTCGGCCAGCGCTCGGCCGATGCCTCGGCTGCCGCCGGATACCAGTACCACCTGGTCGCGAACTGAGAAGAGTTTATCTTCTACGGGTTGTGTCACGCGCGCTTTCCTGTGTCTTGATTCGTGACTCGTGATTCGTGACTCGTATTCAGCCTTTCGCGTCCGGCAGTTCTGAATTTACGAATCACGAATCACGGCCTCTCACGTTTTCACCGCTGTCGCCCGCAGCAGTAAATCGCGCCACATGGTCTTCGGGTCGCCTTTCAGCACGGTCTCCAGATCCGCGGGTATGACGTACCAGCCGCCTTCCGCGATCTCGAAGTCGAGCTGCTGAGTCGCCCAACCCGCATAGCCCATGAAGAACCGCTGTACCTGTCCATCCGAGCGCGCCAGCATCTCATCCAGCAATCCCGCATCCCCGCTCAAATAAAGATCGTCCACGACCGGAAACGCGTTCTGCGGCGCGGCCGCGCGCCGAAACAAGAACATGAGCGCGTTGACGCTTACCGGGCCGCCGAAATAGAGGCGATCGGCGCGGCCCTTAAGTCGTGGCTCGTCGGGAAAGACATCGTTCAGCGTCAGAGGCACGGGCCGGTTCAGGATCACGCCGACGGGCCCGGCGTCCTGCGGAAAGACGACCAAGACAACCGACTGGGAGAAGTTGGGGTCCAGCAGCCCCGGTTTGGCCACGAGGAACACGGCCGGAGCCAGCGTTTCCGCAGCCTGCACCGGTGTGGCGGCGAGGCACAAGGCAATCAGCCAGGCCGCCAGTTGACCGAGACCACGAAGGGCGATCGCGTACATGAGACGCCATTGCACCACTTCGCGCGCGTCCTGTCATCCGGCACATGTAGCGAAAGGTACGTTTCTGTTTGATTACTGTCGGCTCGCGGACACGGTCCGGACCAATGACGCATCGTCATCATCGCGTCATCGGCTGTTAATGCCGTCGTGACAGCATGGGTGCGCTCGTTGACGCGATCCAAATCGCCTCGCGCCGACGGCTTGCAACCCAACCTGGAGGAATGAATGTCCATAGCCCCTCGTATCCTGGCAGTGGCCCTCGCTCTGCCACTAACAGTCGGGAGCGCCCTGACCGTCGCCGCTGGATTGACGCCTGTGCCTGACGCCAACCCCAAAACCACGGGCGTCGCGGCGCCCAACGTCCTCTCACCAGAACTGGCGGAGAAGATCGTTGGTCAGGGCTCGAATCCGCTGGAAAACCCGTCAGGGCAGTTCACCCTTTATGGCTACAACAACGACGGTCCCATGTTGCCGGCTCTCGGCAGCAATGTCGAAGCCACGAAGACTGAGCCCGATAAGAACACCTACCTGGTGATCCCGCACCTAAGCGGAGCCGACCCGAGCTACGACTACGGTAAGCGCTTCCTATTCCAAGGCCACGAGAACAGCAAGGGCGGAAACAGCTACATCACCCGAATCAACCTCGACGCCGATGCTGCACACCGCCTGACCCTGCTGGCGACCGCCGATACAGACGGTAACGCACTTCCGGCGTTCGACGGCTCTACCTGGTATCCGTGGGCCCAGCGCCTGCTTTTCAGCGCCGAAGGCGCTAAGGGTGGTGGCATCTGGCAGGCCACGCTGGCGGTACCTGCCGTGGTGGACAGCCTCGTCGGCATCATGGGGCAAGGCGGCTTCGAAGGAACGCAGGCCGATTCACAGGGCAACATCTGGATCGTCGAGGACTCCGGCGGCAAAACCGGCACCGCTTTTCCGCACGCGAGGCAGCCCAACAGCTTTATCTTCCGCTTTGTTCCCAAGGACCCGCACGACTTGAAGAAGGGGGGCAAGCTGCAGGCTCTGCAAGTGCTGTCGAAAGCGCATCCCGGGCCCATCGTGTTCAACGCTGCCGATGTAGACGGCGACATCGGGTCGCAGGACCAGAAGAACCTGCATGCTTACGGGAGTGTATTTCGCACGCAATGGGTCACGATCCATGACACCAGCGTGGACGGGTTCTCGCCATTCAACGCCAACGTCCTGGCGAAGACTAAGTTAGCGACACCGTTCAAGCGGCCCGAAAATGGCCAGTTCCGGCCTGGCACCGGGTTCCGCGAGTTCTACTTCGATACCACAGGTGACACGAATGCGCTGACTGAAGCTGCCGGCTTCGGCGGATTCGGGGCGCTGTTCAAGCTCACGCAGCGCGACCCCTCAGCCAGTGATGGTGTGTTGACCCTGTTCTATCTTTCCGACGCGGCACACTCGAGCTTCGACAACGTCGCCTTCTGGTCGGCTAACGAGGTTGTGTTCGTCCAGGACATGGGAGACACGTTGCACAGCCAGATCAACGCGTTCGACTCCGCATTCCTGTTCGACGTACGTCTGGATTACAGCAAGCCCGCCAACCAGCCCGTTCGAATCCTGGCGCTCGGCCGTGATCCATCCGCGACCATCGACTCTGGACTATCCGGCACCAGCGGGTTCCAGAACGAGGGGGACAACGAGATCACGGGGATCCACGTCTCCGATGGCGATCCGACTCTCAATGGGCTGCTCGGCGCCAAGCTGCCCTGGCCATTCCATTTCGGCTGGCGCGCGTTCTACACGCAGCAGCACGGTGACAACCAGACCTGGGAGATCATCCCCGAACGCAACCACCGGAGCTGGAGCGATATCTGGCCAGACGACGACAACGACCGCTAGCCCGCACTCTCCCGAATCTGTTGGGGTTGTGAGACCCGGGTGCCCGGGTCTTTTTTCTTGGTCAGCTCAGATTGATCCTGCGCCACGCGCCCGAGCGCCAGCGCAGATACATCGCGGTCGCGAGCACGAAGGTGTAGAGAAGCAGTGCGCTCCAGCCACCCGCCGCGCCGAAGCCGAACTGCGGCAGGAAATGGACCCACCCTTGACCCGGCGCGAAGCTCAGCATATGCGCCAGAGGAACGAAGCAGAACCAGGACAGAAACACCACGATCAGCGCGGGCACACGCACGTCACCGGCGCCGCGCAGGCAGAAGCTGGCCCCCAGGTTGAAGCCATCGAAGATCTGATATGCCGCCCCGATCCACAGCAAAGCGTACCCGAGCGCCAGCACCTGCGCCGCATGGGGATCGGACTTCGACACGAACAGCGGCAGCAACCACGGCCCCGCCAGCGCGAGCGCGACGCTGACCAGGCCCATGTAGGCTACGGTCAACATGATGGCCGCATTGCCCACGCGCGTCGCCCAATCGCGGTCGCCGGCCCCGATTGACTGACCCACCAGCGTAGTGCCTGAGATCGCGATGCCGATCGCCGGCATGTAGGCGATCGAGGTCGTCATCATGACGATCTGGGTTGCGGCACCCGCTACAGCGCCGAGGCTGGCCTGCATTGCCTGGAACAGCGCTAGTCCAATCAGATCCACAGCCGGCAGCAGGCCCATCGGTAAGCCCAATGCGACCGCTCGCCGGATTTCCGTGGCATCGGGGCGCCAGCAGCGATGCGCCGAGAACTCGTGGCATATGCCGCGGCTCAGGAACACGCTCATACCCAATCCCAGTCCCACCAGCTGTGCTGCGCCGGTGGCCCATGCCGACCCGGCCACGCCCATGCCTAGTTCGAAAATGAACAGTTGGTTGAGCACGGCGTTGACCGTTGCCACGGACGCCATCATGACCAGGGTCACTTTGGTGCGGCCGATGCCGTTGAAGAAACTGGAAACGGTCCACAATGCCACACCCCCAACCGCGCCTAGCAGGCGTGGGAACCAGAATTGAAGCGACAGCGCTTCGATCTCAGGCGCAAGTTTGAACGGTGCGATCAGCGGACGGCCAGCCAGCGCCACCGTCAGAAACAGCGGGCTCACGATCAACACGGCCCACAGCCCGGCCCACGTCACGCGTGCGGCGTGCATGCGCTCGCCGGCGCCGTACGCCTGGGCCACCAGTGTCTGCACGGCCATCGCTACGCCACCGAACAGCAGCACGAACACGATGACGAACCAGTAGACCGCGCCCACCGCGGCGATGGCGTCGGTCGAGATGTGGCCGAGGAACCAGGTGTCCGTGAGGTTCAGCACCGCCTGGATGCTGCTGTTCAGCAACAGCGGCGCGGCCAGAGCGACTACCGCGCGGTAGTCGATGCCTGGCTTGCCTGCTGCGTCGTGCTTGAGCGCGGGAAGCGGGTGTGCGAGCGCCTTGACGAGCTGAGGTGCTGGATCCACGTTGCGGGACAGCGGGCGGGGTGCGCACCGCAAGTGCGGGGAAAAGGCGCGAACTATAGCAGAAATGCCGTGGCCGGCGACCATTACACAAACTCAAGGTTGGTGCGACGATACCGATACTTCTACCGAGGTGCGCGCGTGGGGCACGCGCTGCAACGCACGCAGTGATTGGCGGGTCGGCAGCACGGATCGCCAAAGGAGATGAGCACCATGAATCCCAGACAGGCAAGAACGGCGTGGCGTGTTGCGGCGCTGGCGGCGGCTCTGATCGCCTCCGCATCGGCGTTCGCGGGTTCGATCACCGGGGGCTTGGCTTTCCCGGGAGACGCCATCCCGGCGTTGACGGTCGTTGCAGTCGACCTGAACAGCGGCAAGCAATACAGCGTTGAGACCCGCGCTGGGCAGCGCAGCTATCGGCTCGATGTTGCTGCCGGACGCTACATCGTATTTGCAGTCCCTCACGGCCCCGGCGTCGAGGACGAGCCTGGCGAGCAACCATTGCGCGGTGCCTACAGCGCCTTCAGCGTGTGCGTGCTCAGCGCGCCTGACAAAGCAGAGGCGGGGCAGTGCCAGGACCATCAACTGCTTACTGTCGAAGTCGGTGCCCAGCAGACGCGCAAGCGCGTCGATCTCTACGACTGGTATCTGCCCGAAGAAGAAAAAGCCAAGGTCCTGGCGGTCAAGCCCGTTGGCCGCTGAGGCGCATAAGCATCAGCCATCCGCTCAGAGGCGACGCGATATGAGAGCCGTCTTGATCGCTCTTCTGTGGCTTGCATGGGGTTTGGCCGACGCCGCGAGCTTCAGTCCCTGCCTCCTCAAACCCGCAGACCTCGCGCCGGTCCTCGGCCACATGCCGCTGGATGGACATCCCGAACGCGATCCCTTGGGCGTGCCCATGTGCGTATACGAAATGAAGGGCGAGAGCGGGCGCCGCTTCCTGGTGCTGGTGCACCCTCAGTCGTGGGACCGCAAGCGCTTTGAGCAGCGGGTCACTCTGGCCGAAGGCAGCGGCATGCGCAAGGTGCATTCTGTTCAGGGGGTCGGAGACGCGGCGTTCTTCGTCGAGGGCGTGGCCGGCACTCTGGCTGGCCAGCGCTACGTCGAGCTGAACGGGCTCAAGACCGCGGCCGTGCGCCAGGTGCAGCCGGACGAAGTAGCCGCGCTGCTCAAGCTCGCACTCGAGCGACTCCCGAAGAGCTGAGCCAACACGCCAGCGCCCCGAGCGCCTGGCGAAGTCAACTGCCGCGGTCAGCGGCATCGGCACCCGAGTTGGGCGTGCAGCGGGCCTGTGCGAAGATAGCGAATCTTCGCCCAACGCCCGAACCAGCCATGCCCAAGATCATCGACTATTACTTCTCGCCCATGTCACCCTGGACTTACCTCGGGCACGCGCGCTTCACTCAGATGCTCGCGCGCTCGGGTGCCCAGGTGAACGTCAAGCCGGTCGACTATGGGCGGATTTTTCCGGTATCCGGCGGGCTTCCGGTCAAGCAGCGCGCGCCGCAACGCCAGGCCTATCGCCTGATCGAGCTCCGGCGCTGGCGCGAGCATCTCGGGGTGCCGTTGAACACAGAGCCGAAGTATTTTCCCTACGCGGTCGATGGCGCTTCGTTCATGATTATTGCCGCCGACCGCCAGCACGGTGCGCAGGTCGCCATGCGGGTATCCTACGGGATCATGCAGGGGTGCTGGGCGCACGAGCGCAACTGCGCAGACGCCGAAACGTTGGATCAAATCGCAGCCGGCGCTGGCGTGGATGGCGCGGCGCTGCGCGCAGGGGAAAGTGAGGCCAAAGCAGCGTACGGGGCCTATACGCGGGAAGCGATCGACCGCCAAGTGTTCGGGGCGCCGAGCTATGTCCTGGATGGCGAGGTCTTCTGGGGTCAGGACCGTCTCGATTTCGTCGAGCGCGCGCTGGCACGCTAGCTGGGGAGGAGACAATGTCACCGGGCAAGCTGAGCGGCAGAGTCGCCATCGTCACCGGCGCAGCCGGTGGCTTCGGACGCGTGCTGGTGCAAGCGCTGCTCGCCGAGGGAGCGAGGGTTTCGGCACTGGACGTGAGCGAAAGTGGATTAGTCGCCCTCAGAGGTGCTGTAGGGGCCAGAAGCGAGGCCTTCTTCGCGAAAGTGACGGACATCTCGGACTACGCGGCTTGCGAGGCTGCAGTCGAAGATACGGTCGACCGGCTCGGAGGATTGCACATCCTCATCAACAACGGTGCGCTGGGCATGCGAGAGATCCGCGACGATCACATGGTAAACCCGGTCGGTATCCGCGAGATCACGCCGCAAATGTGGCAACGGTTCGTGTCCGTGAACTTCACCGGAGCATGGAATATGACTCGTGTCGCCATCGGACACCTGCTCGACCAGCGCTGGGGCAGGATCATCAACGTCACGACCAGCTTCTTCACCATGCTACGCGGAGGCTTCCATCCCTACGGCCCGTGCAAGGCAGGTCTCGAAGCCATGACGTCGGGGCATGCCAAAGAGCTCGCGGACACCGGTGTAACGGTCAACATCGTGGTGCCCGGAGGACCAGCCGACACGCCAATGGTCACCGACGCATCGGGCTTCGATCGCAAGGATCTGATCCCGCCCGCGGTTATGCCTCCGCCCATCGTGTGGTTGTGCTCAGAGGCCGCCGATGGCATCTCCGGCAACCGGTACGTAGCGGCGCAGTGGGATGCATCTCAGCCGCCGGAGCAGGAGGAGCGGAAGTGCCGCGCGCCGGTCGCGTGGCCGGATCTCGCGCAGAGCCCGGTGTGGCCGGGCGGGAAGCCGGCGGTGTAGCCGAGACCCGCGCTCGTCCAGCCGCGCGGGGCGCGAACTACAATACGCGAGTATTGCTCGTGCAGGCGGTGGACTTGGGGTAGCTCGAAACGCGGGTACGAGACTAGTCGCGACATGCGGCCGGGAGGACAGTCGTGAGATTTGAAGACGAAAGGCGCAGCGAGAACGTCGAGGACGCGCGGGGAGCGTCGTTCGGCGGCGGAATCAAATTGGCCGGTGGCGGCATCGGAGTGATCATCGTCGTGGTGATCGCGTTGCTCATGGGCGTCGATCCGAGCCAGCTGTCGCAGCAAATGCCGACCAGCAGCACGGTCGCGCCTTCCTCCGGGCCAGTCCAAAGTTCGCCCGAGGAGGACAAGCTCAAGGACTTCGTCTCTGCTGTACTGGCCTCCACGGAGGACACGTGGGGCGACATGTTCAAGGCCGGGGGGCGCCAGTACGTGGACCCCAAGCTGGTGCTGTTCTCCGGCGCGGTGCAGTCAGCCTGCGGTTTCGCCCAGGCCGCCGTCGGGCCGTTCTACTGCCCCGCCGACCAGAAAGTCTACATCGACCTCAGCTTTTATCGCGATCTGCGCGAGCGCTTCCACGCGCCGGGAGACTTTGCAGAAGCCTACGTGATCGCACACGAGGTGGGCCATCACGTGCAGAACCTGCTGGGCATCTCCGACAAGGTGCACGCCGCGCAACAGCGCGCCTCCGAGCCTCAGGCCAACGCGCTGTCGGTGCGCGTCGAGCTGCAGGCGGATTGCTTCGCCGGCGTCTGGGCCAACCGCGCGGACCGCGCGCGCCGGATCCTCGATCCCGGTGACGTGGAGGAAGGCCTCAAGGCCGCCTCCGAGATCGGTGACGATCGGATGCAGATGCGCGCGCGTGGCTACGTCTCGCCCGATTCCTTCACGCATGGCAGCTCCGAGCAACGCGTGCGCTGGTTCAAGCGTGGACTGGAGTCGGGCAGTACTAAGTCCTGCGACACCTTTGGCGTTGCTCAGCTCTAGGGAGACCGGGCATCACCCTCCGGTGCGCGCGAGCAGCGGGAGGCAAGCGGTAATCGATGTCAGTCGTCGTCTCTATCCTCGAGCTTGCTTGATATCAGGGCCCCGGTCTTAGCCGCCGAGACCAATGAACCGCAAGAGAGTGCTACAGCGACGAAGGTCGAAACAGTGGATCGACTGACCATGACGGCACCTCCGAATCGAGTGAATGGCCCAGAAGTCTAGACGCGGATTCAAAGCTTAAGTTCGACGCGGACGCCGAGGCGAACATTCGCCTCGGCGCCGTACCAACACACCCCACCCAGTCGGTCGGTCGACCGCTATGGCTTACGTGAGCGTTCCCCAGATGCGAGCGCGACCTCTGCCATCCGGCCGCCGTTGATGCCAACCCAGGAGTTCTTCGTCAGGGGATACTTGTCCGTATAGGACAGGGGCTCGTGAGCGCACACGCAGTTCTGGTAGCCGCCCGTGATCTTGTAGCACTTCTCGTAGGCCAGGAACTGTGCCACCGTGTCGGTCTGCTGCGGGTTGGAGATCATCCAGTCGCGGATACCTTCCCAATCGGAGTAGGCATCTGAGCCGAACACCAGCTTACCGATGCTGGTGGGCACCTCCAGCAGCTGTGAGCCTGCCGTGTGGGCTCGGAAGGCAGGATGAATTTTCACGCCCGGCAGGACCTCGTACTCGCCGTCCACGATGACCGCCTTGCCCGACAGAACCTTGCCGTAAATCTCATCCAAAGTCTTGGGCGGATAGCCGCAAGCCGGCGTACGCATGCAGCCGCCTGGATCGGTGTTTACCGCTTTGATATGCGGGTTCGGATAGTTCAACGCCCACTCGATCCCCTTCAACTCTTCCTTCTGGACATAAAGCACGGCGTTCGGGAAATCCATCAATTGACCGGCGTGGTCCCAGTGTCCGTGACCGATCACGATCTTGGTGACGTCGGCGGCATTGAATCCGAGGAGTTTCAGCTGGTCAGGCAGCGGCGCCCAGTGTTCCGTGCCCGTCATCTTATGGTAGTCCTGCTGCTTCCAGCCGGTGTCGTACAGGATCAATTCCTTGCCGCACTTGATGACACCTACGTTGACCGGGATATCGATCAGGTTGATGTTGTTCATCGGGTCCTTGCTGCCGGGCACGAAAGTGCGGTCGGGCATAAACGCCCCGAACGGCACGTTCATGAAACGGCTGCTCTCCACCAGCCACACGGAGCAATTCTGAGCCTGAGCCGACACTGCACCGAGTGCCGTGTAGGCCACTAGCCCCATGGTTGCAAGAACTCCTATCGATTTTCTCATCGGATCGCCTCCCACCGGTTAGTTGTTGTGGAACTTCAATAAGCCGTTCTGCTGCTCCTACGCGTTGGCGAGTTTTGCGTACCTAGGTTTCCGGAAGATTTCGCGTTTCGTAGTTGCGTTACAGATCTGTAATCTGCCGCCCCGGTCGAGGCTCAGGGTCGGCACAACAGGGCCACAAAAAGAAAACGGCGAGCCAGAGGCTCGCCGTTGAAACCCTGATGATGGAACGGCACCAGGGGGTAGCTGACGAACGACTATCGCGTGCCTTGGTTACGAGAGAATTTCACGGCGTGGCGCCGAATTACCGCGGTGTAATTCAGCGGACATCTGAAATGGGGACAGGTAACCACCTTCGCAGCGGGAAAAGATATGCCCGCGTGCACCGCACGCGAGCATATCTTGACTCCGACTGAGATCAGGTTAGAGCTGCACCGACCGCGTTGACATAAAGCGCATAGACCGAAGTGCTGCCGGTCATGAACAGACGGTTGCGCTTCGTCCCCCCGAACACGAGATTGGAGATGACTTCCGGCGTATGCAGGAACGCCAGGAGATCACCGTTGGGGGCATGTACGCGCACGCCGTTGGTGTCCGCGCCGCCCCAACCCCAGCTGGCCCAGACGTTGCCGTCGGTGTCGCAGCGCACGCCATCCGTAAAGCCGGGCTTGAAGTCGGCAAACGGCTTACCACCCCTGACGCTGGTTCCGTTGACTACGTCAAACACCAGGATATTGGCTGGGTATTGAGGACCATCTGTCGCGCCCGTATCCACGACATAGAGCTTCTTTTCGTCCGGCGAAAAGCACAGGCCGTTCGGGCGGCGCATGCCGTCGACTACCACAGTGGCCTTGCCTGTTTGTGGGTCGAGTCGATACACGTTAGTAGGCAGCTCGAACTCCGCCTTGTGCCCTTCGTACGGCCCGAGAATGCCGTAGCCGGGATCGCTGAACCAGATCCCTCCGTCGTTCGCGACCACGACATCGTTGGGGGCGTTAAGCTTCTTGCCGTTGAAGCTGTCCATCAGCACGGTCCACGTGCCGTCGTGCTCGCGGCGACGCACGCGGCGCGTATCGTGCTCACAGGCGATCAGCCGACCCTCGCGGTCTCGGGTGTGGCCGTTCGAGTACCCCGATTCTGTTTGAAACACGCTCACGTGACCGTCGTCTTCGGTCCAGCGCAGGACGCGATGATTCGGGATGTCGCTCCATAGGAAGCAGCCCCAGTCCCCCATCCAGCACGGGCCTTCGTGCCAGAGCGAGGCAGCAGGCCCCATGCCGTGCCAGATGCGCTGCAACGTTGCATTGCCTTGGCGAGCCGTGAAGCGCTTGTCGACGACCTCCCAGGCCGGATCGGGATAGGTGACTGTTACTTCACCCGTCCAATCACGGTCCGTAGCGTATTTGTTGAGTGCAAGGGCGTCGGTTGCCACAGCGGTGGTGGTCGCTGCGGCAGCAGTCAGAAAAGTGCGTCGCGTTATCTCCATGGATGAATCTCCTCCTTCATGATTTTGTTGATCCCACCTGCAGGTGGCTAAGCTGCGTTGCCCCAAGCTTGTTGGAGCGCGGCCCGACTCAGCTGACTAAACCTCGCGCATGGGCATTTCAGGAGGATGTCATCGTTAGCCGAAGTATTACAGGCTGAAAGAATCTCGAATCCCTCGGTGCAATACGCTTGCGCGCATCGGGATGCGACTGTGAGCCGGCACGCGTTCCGCAGGCGGCTCAATGTGCGGAGATCTGCGCGAGCGCGTGTGCCATGGTATCGGCCAGCTGTTGCAGAGCAAGAGGCTTGGTGATGACGTGCTCAATGCCTGCGGAGAATGCGTGTTGCAAGAGCACCGGACCTTCATAGCCGCTCACGAGGATGATCGGGATATCGGCCCGTAGAGTACGCAGATGCTTCGTGAGTTCGGTGCCCGTCATCTCCGGCATCAGATAGTCGAGCACGACAACGTCGAACCGTGACGGATCCGCGCGGAATTCATCCAGCGCGTCCGACGGCTTGGTGAAGCCGGCCGGCTCGTAGCCGAGGGCTGCCAACATCTCTTCGGCAAGAAGCATTAGGGGCTTCTCGTCTTCCACCAGGAGCACGCGCTCTCCTGCTCCTTTCGCGAGCGACAGCGCGGTTTCCATACTTCCAATCGCGACCTCGTCGGAACGCGGCAGGTAGAGGTGGAAGGCGCTGCCAGCCCCAGCCTGGCTCGCGACATCGATGGCACCGCCCAACTCCGAAACGATGCCATGCACGAGGGCGAGCCCCAATCCGGTGCCGCGGCCCGGCTCCTTGGTCGTGAAGAATGGCTCGAAGATATGCTCGAGCACATCGGGCTCCATGCCGCAGCCTGCATCGCGCACGCTTAAGCGCACGTAGTGGCCCGCCGCTAGCAGGCCATGCGACATCTCGCTGTCCTGGGGCGCGTCCACGGTGTCGAGCGCTACGCTTAGAGTTCCTCCCGAGCGCATTGCCTGGACGGCATTGGTGCACAGGTTCATGACCAGCTGATGAATCTGGGTTGGATCGGCGATTACGGTAGTCCGAGTGGCCGACAGCTGCGCCTTGAGCTCAACGTTGATCGGCAATGATGCACGCACCAGGCTCAGGGTTTCCTGCACCGCCACGCGGGGGTTGACCACACTGTGCTTGCCCCGCGTAGTACGGCTGTAGGTCAGAATCTGATCGACGAGCGCCTTCGCGCGGTTTGCCGCCGCCAGCACGTTGCTGACATACCGCCTCATCACACCGGCTTCGGGCGCCGCGTTGCGGGCCATCTCACCATAGCCGAGTATGGCCGTGAGGATACTGCTGAAGTCGTGTGCGATGCCGCCGGCCATGGTTCCGATCGCTTCCAGCTTTTCCGCCTGACGCAAGCGCGATTCGAGCTTGGTGCGCTCGGCCTCTGCGAGTCTGCGCTCGGTGATATCGCGGTAAATCGCATAACCGGCGATGCTCGCGCCCGCGACCGTGATGGGCGCTCTCAGCTCGGACACTTGCACGCGGCTGCCGTCGCTGCGCATGCGCTCGGTCTCGATGCTGGTGTGGCGGCCCCCATGCGCCGCCTGGGCGGTGCGGCGAGCGTCTCGCTTGAGATCATCGGGAACGATAAGATCGCTCAAGGGGCGCCCCAAGGCCTGTTCTGCAGCGAATCCGAACATCCGCGTGAACTCGCGGTTGACGCGTGTCGCGCGCTGTTCCAGATCCAGCATGACGATCGCCTCGGGTGCACTCTCGAACAATTCGTCCAATAGTGCTGTCTGTACGCGCAGGCTGGCCTCGGCCTGCTCCCGCCGTCTGAGTTGGCGCAGTACTAACATGAGCAGCAGCAGCACGCTCAGGCAGAACAGCGACGTTCGCACAGCGCTATGCACCGCCTGGACGTTCCACGGCTTGAGCACCATTGCGTTGTCCACCGATGCGACGACCGCGAGCGGGAGCCCCGCGAGCGGCTGGATCGCATAAGTGATCTCGCGTCCATTGCGCTGGCCACGCCCAACCACGGTGCTGGTGTTCTTAGCCGGAAGCACTTCGCGATATGCCGGCGGCTCTGCGGGCGACCGGCCTAGCTCGGTCCCGTTGTCGGGAAAGCGCGCGAGCAAACGCCCGTTGTTATCTAACAAGCCGACCTCAGTTCCGGGGCCGAGATCGACGGACCCATACGCCTGGGCGAAGTACTCTAGGTCCAGAAATGCGACCGCTACACCGGACAGGTCTCCGGCCGGGCCTGTGATCCGACGACTCATTGCGAACGTCCAGCGACCGTTGTCGCCTCGTTGGAACGCGGCCGAGACGTAGGTATTTGCGGATGGATCGTCGCGATGAATTGTGAAGTAGACCTGATCTGCGACCGGTACCAGTTGTGGTGTACCGACGCCGGCAAGCACTCTGCCATCGGCTCCAAGCAGCACCAAACCCTGGAGCTGCGGCAAGGCGGACATGCGCTTACGCAAGAGCTCGCGGGATGCGATCCTCTGCGGCAGGGTCGAGGACGCATCGCTCACCGCTTCCCTCAACGCCAATTCCGCAGGGAGGATGATGCGCTGCGTCTGGTCGGCCAACGAGCGCGCCAGGCTAGCGTAGGTGCGCTCGGTTGTCTCGACGACAATCGCGCGGCGCCTCAACACGTCGTAAACCTGGAACGCCGCCATGACCGCGACCAACACCACCCCAATCGCCCACAGCAGCTTATGGGTGTCGATTGCGGCAGGGCGATCTTTCGTTTGCGAGGGCTCGTGCATGTGGAGCGGAACAAGTGGCATGTTCGTCTATACGGGCGCCGCCACTGCTCGCTATACTATAGACTTAACATCTGTAATGAGTACCTTACCTTCCGTGGAAACAATAGCCCGCACCGCGCAAACGGCGGTGAGCTTTGCCCCGCATATCCTCGTCGTCGACGATGATCCGGACATCTGCCGGCTGATCTCAGACTGCCTGGCCGAGTTCGGTCTTCGCGTCTCCTGCGCAGGAGATGGATCCTCGATGCGGAAGGAATTGGCGCAGAGTGTCGTCGACCTCATCGTGCTCGATCTGAAGCTTCCTGCCGAGGATGGCATGACTTTGGCGCGCGAGCTGCGCGCCAAGTCCAGCACACCGATTATCATGGTGACGAGCCGCAAGGACGATGTCGACCGTGTCATGGGACTCGAGCTGGGCGCGGACGACTACTTGACCAAGCCGTTCAACCCGCGCGAGCTAGTGGCCCGCATCCGCGCGGTGCTGCGGCGTACCCAGTCGCATCCTGTCTCCCGTGCCGAGGGCGACCCGCTGCAGGCTCTGCGTTTCGGCGCCTGGGAACTGAACCTGCGCACCCGGCGGTTGAGCTCGACCGAAGGGGATACCGTCGAGCTCACGCACGCCGAATTCGCTTTGCTCGTCGCTTTCCTCGGCGCCCCTCAAAGGATTCTGAGCCGCGAGCAGCTGCTCGAGTTGAGCCGAGGCCACGACGACGAAGTGTTCGACCGCAGCATCGACGTCCAGATCCTGCGCCTGCGGCGCAAGCTCGAAACCAATCCGAGCCGTCCGGAGCTGATCAAGACCGAGCGTGGCGCGGGCTATTTTTTCAACGCGAGCGTAGAAGCGATCGCCTGACTCCCGGCACGCCTCGCCGGGCTTCCCTTCTGAGGGCACGAGCGTCCCCTCCATCGGCTGAGGTTCGGCCTTAGTTAGGCTGAAAGAAAGACGGCGGGTCGATGACCCGCCGTGGAACCTCGGCGCCGAATGCACGCCAAGGGGGAAGCCCGTACACCTTGCATGACGCGAGGTGAAGGCGCTTAGGCTCGCATCCGCGCATTTCACGCGAATTTCTTTCTTCGGTGTTTTGTTACAAGTTGTAACCTTGCGTGTCGTCGCTTCCTTGCCTATGTATATGTCCTGCAACGCCAAGGCGCCCCATCCAGCGCGCGACAGATACGGTGGCGCAACCGACGCCGGCCTCTAGATTCGCGACCACCGTCACGAATTTCAGTCGCCGGTCGGCGAAATACGAAACTCCAGACAGTCTTTCTTGCTCGCCAGGTGCAGCGCCAGGCGTCGCGCATTGTCTTCCTTGATCGTTCGAATCACGGTGCGGTACTCGAAGTAATTGCCTTCCGCATCCAGGCGATAACTCAGGCTCGAAACGGTGAACCCGTACTCGCCGAGCAACGCGCGCAATTCTTCCACGGGCATGATCGCGTCGCGGGAGAAGCGCACCATGTAGTGCGCATAGAACAGCGTCGGCATCTTGGTCTCGATCCAGCGGAACACGGACAGCGTCCCGAGCGTCAAAATGACGGCGACGGTAGCGGCGAAGTAGAAGCCGATGCCGAGCAGGATCCCGATGGCCGCAGTGACCCAGATCGAGGCAGCGGTAGTCAGACCTCGCACCGTAAGGCTTTCTTTGAAGATCACCCCGGCGCCCAGAAAGCCGATCCCCGTCATGATGCCTTGAGCCATACGGGTAGGATCGACCCTCACCGTTTCCAGGGCCGTCTGCGAAAACCACTCCCGCTGGTACAGGGTGACGAGCATCAGTAAGCTGGAGGCGATGCACACCAGGGTGTGCGTGCGAAACCCAGCCGGGCGTCCGTGGAAGCTGCGCTCGAATCCGATCACTCCGCCGGCCAAAACGGCAGCGAAAAGGTGTTGGAGGATGTCCAGATGTTCTTGCTTCATGGCGACTCCTGGCGCTCGACGACCGGCGCATATTGAGACGGCGATAGCCCGCTTGCGACTGAGGCGGACAATGACGGGATTCTAATTCTCCCGTCAAGATTCGAGAAATCGGGCGCGCTGCCGCGGAACCGGGGCTCAGTGGTCCTCTCGAGCAAGAAAACTGATCAGGCGTACGGCGGCCGCCGCGATCATCCGATGCCGGGGTTGCCTTCTACGCCGATCAGGCGCGGCAGATTCGGGCGGCGGAGTGCGACGATCCGCTGGTGTTTGAGCCAGTTCTCGACCACCTCCCACACCGGTGTGCCGGACGCCGCATCGGCCACCGGTGCCCACCCTGTCACTTTGTACTTCTTCGTCGGCGCTAGAGGTTTTCCACCCAGGCGTAGATCGCTGATGCGGCTGCCCATCCTGGCGTTCGGTTCGCAAGCGTAGGTAAGGCCGCCCACGCGCACCATATCCCCGCCCTGCTGATAGTAAGGATCGGGATTGAACAGGTTGTCGCAGACGTCTTCGAGCACCGACTTGATCGCCTCGCCTGTCATCTCGTTTAGCGTGACGGAAGGGTAGGTGATCGCCGTTTGTGCCATGAGGTGCTCGCGGGTGATCGTCTCCCCCGGAAGCAGTGTAGGGCCCCACCGGAAACCAGGCGAGAAGGCGATCTGCGCGCCCTGCGTGTCCATCAGCGCATCGAGGATGAGTTGATCGAAGCTGCCGTTGAAGTTCCCGCGCCGGTAGAGCAGCCCCTCGGTGACCGCGAGCGGCTCGGATAGCCTGGACTCGAACGGTGCGCGCACCTTTGCGATCAACGCCTTCATTTCGGGATTGGCAGGGAGCAGATTAGAGAATATCGGGAGCAGCTTGTACCGGTACGCGATGACCCGACCCGCCTTGACGTCGAGATCGAGCACCCCGAGAAACTTCCCGTTCGAGCCAGAGTTGATCACCAGCGTCTTGCCACCAGCGTTGGAGGTCTCGATCGCGGCGGGCACCGCATCGTGGGTGTGGCCGCCGAGGATCGCATCCAATCCCCTGACGCGTCCGGCCAGCTTCAAGTCTACGTCCATGCCATTGTGCGACAGCAGCACTACGACTTGCGCGCCATCGCGCCGCGCCGCATCGATGGATCTTTGCAGGTTCTCCTCCTGAATCCCGAAAGTCCAATCGGGCACGAAGCGGCGAGGATGCGCGATCGGCGTGTAGGGAAAGGCCTGTCCAATGATGGCGACCGGGGAGCCGTTGACCTCGCGCAGGACATAGGATCGAAACACCGGATCGCCGAAATCGATGGTGCGCACGTTCTGCGCCACGAAATCGATCCGTCCCTTGAAGTCTCCGTTCACGACGTCGAGCAGGCGCTGGGCACCGTAAGTGAACTCCCAGTGCGCGGTCATGACGTCCACGCCGAGCAGCAGAGCAGCGTCCACCATGTCCTGTCCGCGCGTCCACAGCGCGGTTGCCGAACCGTGCCAGCTGTCCCCGCCATCGAGCAGCAACGCGCCTGGACGCTCGGCGCGCAGCTTCTCGACCAGCGTCGCGAGGTGTGCGAATCCACCGATCTCGCCATACGTCCTGGCAGCCTGTGGGAAATCGAGGAACGTGAAGGCGTGCGCATCGGCGCTGCCGCGGCCGATGCCAAAGCGACGCAGCAGCGCTTCGCCTACCAAGTGCGGCGGCTGGCCCGACGCCGAGCCCACGCCCAAGTTGACGCTCGGCTCGCGAAAATGAAGCGGCTGCAATTGGGCGTGGCAGTCGGTCAAGTGCAGCAGCCCGACGTTGCCGAACGGAGGGAGTTCGTAAAGGGACGAAGACGCATTGCCCGCGAGCGAGCGACGCCCGTCGAGCTGCATGCCCGCAGCGGCAGCCGCAGCCAGCAGTTGCAAGAACTCACGGCGGGTCATTTGAAAAACCGTGATTCGTGACTCGTGATTCGTGACTCGTAGTGTTCGGTGTGGTCAAGGTCACCGAGGCTGGGCAAAAGGTGGCGACCGAACCGCGTGATTCTGGGGTCGGCACGCATGAGGCTCGCGCGAGTCACGAATCACGAGCCACGGCGTTTCCGTCATTTATTTACCGGAGAATCCGGGTCGAGCAAGAAGGCCACCGTATCGGCGATCTGTTCCGGTGTGAGCCAGCCGTTGTGTCCGAAGCGTGGCATCAACGAGCAAGGGTAGGTGGCCTGAGCGTTGTAGATTTTCTCGTAGACGAACTTGATCGCCTCGGGGGAGTTGCCGTGCAGCTTTCCGTAGCCCGTCAGGCTGGGGCCCAGGGTGCCTGCTGCAATTTCCGTCGCCGCTAATGCGTGACAGGCGTAGCAGTTGCCGCCGCGTTCGCGATCGGGAGGATCAGGCTGGAGCCGACCGATATGGCCGCCGGTGCCGATGGATGCCAGCCTCTCACCTTCCTTCCAATTGCCTAGCAGCATGCCGCTTTCGGGGTAGCGCATCGAGCCTAGCGCATCGGCCAGGATGCTCGCGGCAGCATCTGTTGGCGGCGTGTTGTGATACCGACTGCACAGCGCCTGGGTCTGGTCCTGCGCGAGGCGTGTTCTCCACTGTTCCGGCGTCGCGCTGCTGAAAGACTCGCGCACGACCTGTTCGGCACGCTGGATCACTGCGTCTGCGCTGTCAGCAGCGATCGCAATTGCGGCGTAGGCGCCAAAAAGCAGGGTTGCGAAAACGCCGGATCTCACGCACCGACCCTCAATGTTTGATTCCCGGAGCTACCATCACGCCGTCCTGTGCCTGCTTCTGCAGATACACCTGCAATGCGACGACAGCGTCGGATAGATATTGCGGCTCCGGCCAGCGCATCTGCCTGATGCAGTCGATCAGCCGGCGCTCCATGGTCCACACGGAACCCTGAGACACTCGATACGCGGGCCACTGCGTCATGGCGCTCTGGGCGCCGGCGTTGGTCACAAAATCCGCCACCTCCTGCAGGCGGATGCGGCGGTTCTCCTGCGAGTGGCAGGTCGCGCAGGAGAAATCCAACGGGCCGGAGCGGCGGAAGAACAGAGCCTCGCCTACGGCAGCCATCTCTGCCTCTTTCGGATGCGCAGCGCGTACGTCGATCTTCGCACCCTTGGATTTCCCAGCGACGTAGGTAACAAGAGACGCCAAGTCCGAGTCCGGCTTGTACCAGTCTTTGATCGCTTCTTCGTAGCTTCGCCCTTGCAGGGTCGTGATGCAGGTGACGAGCCGCGATTCGACGTCCTGTACCTTACCGCTGTCGGCGAAGTAGCGGGGCAGTTTGGCATATGCCCCCTCCAGCTTGCCTGGGCCCAGTCCGAGGTCGCATCGTTCCAGCGTCACCTGCTGCGGACCTCGTGCCGTCACCCATAGCTCCTCGCCGTGCGCCTGCGCCAGCTCGGCTGGGTTTCCTTCTTCCAACATCTGCCGATACTTGTGGACTTCCTTCAGGGCATGATCGTCCTGGCCCATAGCCGCCGTAGCAAGTGCAAATCCAACGGCTACCATTGCGGCTACGCGCCACATGGTTGACCCGTTCGATGGCGAGCCGGCATCAGGTTCACCAATCGGCCCTGGGGTCATTCGATGATCGCCTCGTCGGTGCGCGAGTCGCCTTCATTATCTATCCAGGAGATCTTGATCTTTTCGCCCTTGGCAGCACCGCCGAACTTGAACGACAGGTAGGGGTTGCGGGATACGGCTGGGCCCCACTGCGCCGAAAGCACGGTGCGGTCCTTATAGGTGAAAGTAGCCAGCTCGATGAAATGTGCCGGGACCAGCTGGCCCTCGGCGTCCTTGCGCAGCCCTGTCTCCATTGGATGGCTCATCAGGACACGCACCTGCACGACGTCGCCTTCGAGCTTGGTTCGAATCCTCATCGGGTTGCCCATGTCCTATCCTCCCGTTCCTAACCACTGTGCACGACGCGCTGCGAGCAACTCTATCCGCCGCAGCCGCCCAGGGTTACCTTGATTTCTTTGGTGGTGTAGTAAAACTGACCACCCGCTTTGACCAGCACGTAGACATTGCAGGTTTCGGCCATCTTCACGCGCGTCTGCAGCCACGGCAGCGTACCGCTCGGAATGTCGAAGATGGCGGTCAGAACATTGGGGTTCTTCTCGATCAGGATAGCGATGGATTGAGTGCCTGCCACTTTGCTCTCGATCTCGACCGGAACCACTGCGCCGTTCTCTGCAATCTCAGGTGCGACGAGCACGACTTCGGCACTGAGTTTCGGAGCCTCGGCGCCGAGGCTCCGGAGCAGGTCGTCCATGTTTTTGGCCGAAAAGGCCGCTTTGTTCCATCCTTCGGCACGAGCCACTCCGGCCGGCAGCAGTCCGCCCGCCACCATCAGGGAGATGAGCGCGAGAAAGTCCCTGCGCGGCTGTCGCATGTATCCTCCAGAACGCGCGATAGTCCCCTCGGTACTATCGCACAGATTCCTTGGGTTCGATTCCAGTGGGTAGGTTCCCGTGGCGGCGACGGGCGGCGCTACAATAGGCTCAGCCCCTCGAGGTCGGCCCGCAGCTTCCGCGGATGCTCGAAGTGCAGCGCATACAGACCCAGCCCGCGCGCGACTTCGACGTTCGGGCGCATGTCGTCGACGAACAGGGTGGACGCGGGAGTCAGCCCGCAGCGCTCGATGGTAAGCTCGAAGATACGCGGATCGGGTTTAGCCAGTTTCACCTCACCCGACACCACGATGTCCTCGAACCAGCTCAGGAAGGCAAAGCGCTCCCGTGCGACGGGAAAGGTCTCCGCCGACCAGTTGGTGAGCGCATAGAGGCGGTGTCCGCGCTGGCGCAAGGCGTCGACCACCTCAACTGTTTCGTGGATTGGCTCGCGCAACATCTGACCCCAACCGGTTTTCCACAGCGCGATCAACTCCGCATGCTCGGGGAACAGACGCTGGCGCTCGGCGATCGCATCATCGAAAGGCCTGCCGGCGTCCATCTGACGATTCCACTCCGGCGGACAGATCTCGGTCAGGAAATGCTGCATGGCCGCTTCGTCTCCCTGGAACAAGGGGCGGTATAGGTAGCGGGGATCCCAGTCGATCAGGACGCCTCCCAGGTCAAGCAGTACTGAATTGATATTGATTTGATTTGGCATTTTTCGATTTTAGAGGGTGCGACTACAAGTGCCCCCGTACCATAGGCATCCTTCTATAAACAACCGATGTGACACCTTAAAGTTACTGTAGGTCCGCCCGGCTTACCACTCTACGAATAGGAATCTCTGATGACCCATACGCCGAATTTCCTCTGGCAGGAAGTGCGAGAAAATGTCGCATCGGACCCTCGGGAGGGGGAGCTTACGCGTTTCCCATGCCCCCAGCGGTTGAGTGCGCGCGCGGCGTGATTGAAAACTGATTCTTCGGATGAAAATCGCTACCTGGAACGTCAACGGCATCCGCGCGCGCCAGGCGCAGCTCGGCGAATGGCTCGCGCGCGACCGTCCTGACGTCGTGTGCCTGCAGGAGCTGAAGGCAGAGCTTGCGCAGATTCCAGAGCAGTGCAAGCTCGAGGACTACCATGTGTTCTGGCACTGTCTCCGCGCTTATTCTGGTGTGTCCCTGCACATCAGGAAAGGCCTGTTCGACTCCGAGCCGGTGTTCAGCCATCCCGCGTTCGACATGGAATCGCGGATCGTGCAGGCCGAGCTCGGCAACCTTGTCCTCGCCTCGGTGTACGTGCCGAACGGCGGTAAGGACTACGCAGCGAAGCTCGGTTTCACGCGCCAGCTCGCGGCGTGGGCAAAGCAGCTGCACCAGGAAGGGCGCGAGCTCGTTCTCTGCGGCGACATGAACATCACCCGCACCGACATGGACGTGCATCCGAAGGAACGAAAGCCCGGCATGATCGGACAGCGACGCGAAGAGCGTGAACTCTTCGAATCGCTGCTCGGCGAACACCTTGTGGATGTCGGCCGCGCACTCGACCCCGGCAATCCGAACCTCTTCACGTGGTGGGCGCCTTGGCGCAACTTGCGTCAGCGCAATATCGGCTGGCGCCTCGACTACATCCTCGCCTCGCCGACGGTGGCTTCGCGCGCGGGGAGCTGTGTCGTTCTTGCCGACGTCGGGACCAGTGACCATGCACCGGTGATGATGACTGCCGCTTAGAGTCGCTGATTCGCGTGGACGATCCTCACAATCTCCAGCGCTTCGTGGCTGCCCAGTCTCCCGTCTACGAGCAGGTATGCTCGGAGCTGCGGGAGGGTCGCAAGAAAAGCCATTGGATGTGGTTCATCTTCCCGCAGATCAAGGGACTGGGCCACAGCGAGCTGGCCAGCCGATTCGCAATTTCCCATCTTGACGAAGCCGAGGCGTATCTGAAGCACCCGATACTCGGTCCCAGGCTGAGAGAGTGCACGCGGCTGGTCAATCTGGTGGAGGGGTGTTCGATCGATCGGATCCTCGGCTATCCCGACGATCTCAAGTTTCGGTCTTCGATGACGCTGTTCTCTCAAGCGACGCCCGACAACCAGGTCTTCAACGAGGCTCTGCGGAAGTATTTCGGTGGCGAGCCCGATCAGGCGACGCTCGAGCGGCTGTGGCCGCCGCCTGGATCCAGCCACTTGCCCGAGCCTCCTTAAAAGCAAAACGACGATCATCCAGCTATCATTCGGCATCGCAGACGGCCTTCCAGATGCAGTGCGCAATGCCAAATCGTAGGGCAGGAACTCCGTTCTGGGCCATTGTCGTCGCCGCGGCACTTCTAGTCTGCGCCGCGTTGACCGCGTCCGGGGCGCCGGATCCGTCCAAGCCATCTCCCGATCTGCAGCCGCAACAGCGTCCGCCGGCCGGCACGCCTAAAAGTCCGATGGACAAGACCGCTCCGGTTGCTGCGGCGGCGTCGCCATCGAACCAGAAGCTGGCGCTACCGTTCGACGAGGAGATTCCTCCAGGTGGAGTCGACAACCTGATGTTTTCCGATGCGGCGATCCGATACTGCCTGGCACAGATCATCCGCATCGATGCGGTCAGGTCTCTCGTTGACAGGTACGAACGGCCCCAGGTCGACTACTTCAACGGGCTGGTCGCGGACTACAACAATCGCTGCGCACACTACCGCTATATGGAAGGTGCACGGGAGAGCGCGCAGGCCATCGTCGAGCCCAACCGGGCCAAGATCGAGAGCGACGCTCGTGACGCTTATCGGAAACGCTTTGCAGCCACAGAGAAGGACGTAGCGTCAAAGAGCAGCCCCGCGGCGGCAACGCCGCCGGCACAGCCGCAACAGGGCGCCCGGTCGACGGCAGCGACCGTATCGTCAACGCCTTCGCAAGGCGGCATTCCGGGGACGCCGCCGCCGCGCCCGGAGGTGAAGCAACGGCCCTCGTTGGCCGCCACACCATCGCCGTCTACGCTTTCGGCGCAGGCCGCCAGCCCGGCGGCGACAAAACCGGCGCCGGAGCTGAAGCAGCAACCGCCATTGGCCACCACGCCAGCTCCGTCTACGTCTTCAGCGCAAGGCGCGAGCCCCCCTGCAACGAAATCGCAGACGGAGTTGAAGCAGCCCTCGTCAGCAACCGCACCATTGCCGTCGACGTCTTCCGCGCAAGCCGCCAGCCCGGCTGCGACGACGCCGCAATCGACCATGAAACAGCAGCCCCTACCAGCCGCCACGCCGCCGGCGTCCACACCAGCCGCGCAAGCCGCCAGCCCAGCAACGACCACTGGGCAATCCGAAGTCAAGCCACGGACCGAGGCTACAAGCGCGGCTGTGGCTTCCCAAGGTGAGCGTGCGGCGGCAATCGTGCCCGAACCGAAGTCGAAGCAGCAACCGCCATCACCGTCACCGGTTGCTCAAGCGCCCGCTCTCCAAGCGCAGGGATTAACAGGTGCAACCACGCAGCCGGATGCCAAACAGCAATCCCGATCCACTGCGGCGTCCGTCCCCGTGGTGCCTGCTGTTCCAAGCAGCGCAGCGGTGGCTGCGAGCGCACAGCCGGATGCGAGACAACAACTCCAAACCGCGGGCGCGCCTGCGACTTCGCCTGCTCCTCAAGGCGAGCACACGGCGCCGACCGCGGCACAGCCAGAAGCCAAGCAACAACAACCCAAACCATCAGCCGTTACTCAGCCCGAATCCCGACCTGCTCCGGCTGCGCAGGCGGCAGCGGTCGCGCCGCAATCGAAAACCAAGGAACAGCCGCAGTCCCCGCCACAGCCCGCCCACGCCGCGACGGCAAATGGCGACTCGCCCGCGGCGACGCCACCGTCACCTGCGTCGAAGCCACCAGCAGTCGCGAAGGTACAGCGCGACGGCAGTCATGGCACTGCGGTCGAGCGTTTCGCGGGCGAGGTCCAGCGCGTTGCCTCGCAGGTCTTGGATCAGCGCGACTATCCGAAAGATGCAAGAGGTAAGGACTGGCAAGGCACCACGCAGATCGAAGTGCGCTACGCCGCAGCAGGCTATATCCAAAGCATCGTGGTGGGCGAAAGCAGTGGCTATCCCCCATTGGACGAAACGGCTTTGCAGATCGCCAGAAATATCCGCTTGCCGAACGCACCCGAAGAGCTGCGCTCGCGTGAGTTCGCGGTACGGTTCCCCATCGTGTTCCGACTGCACAACCCGTGACCGAGTTTGCGCTCCCGTCTGCGTGTCGCTCGACCTGGATGCAACGCGGCCTGACCGGGTCGCTGGTCATACTGGCGGCGATGCTGCTGAGCTGCGCGCAAAGCCCCCCCACCGCGCCGCCCGCAAAGGTCACGCCGTTCTCAACGGCTCGGCCCGGTGGGGCGTACCCAGCAGGCTGGCGTACGCTGGTTTTCTCCAAGTTCCGCAAGGAAACGCGCTATACGCTCGTGGACGATTGCGGAACCACCGTCGTAGAGGCCCGTGCTGACGGCAGTTCCTCCGGTCTGATAGAACTGGTGGACATCGATCCGAGCCAGTATCCGTGGGTGACTTGGCGGTGGAAGGTGGCCCAGTCGATACCCGGCGTCGACAACACGCGGCGGGAGGCT